>CAZVRN010000141.1:0-7911 GCA_964629485.1 uncultured Thermodesulfobacteriota bacterium
CTTGAAACAGTAGTAGCCTTGCATCCCAGTGGTTCTTCATTTTTGAAAGTATATTTCAGGCTTGGCCAGGTTTATTTTCAAAGAGGACTGTTCACCAAGGCCAACGAGATTTTTAAAGAAATTTTAGACCGCAATGAGGATTTTTACCTCGAACACCCCGAGATTCTTTATTACATGGGAGAAGGATACTTTCATGCCAAACGCCTGGATCTGGCCCGAAGTTACCTTTACCACCTTCTGAATATTTTTCCTGAATACCAAGCCCGGGATATGGCTTTAGCACGCATTGGAGACACTTACAAAGAAGAGGGTCGAAACCTGGAAGCCAAGAAAATCTATCGTATGACCAGGCATCTCTACCCTGACAGCACAGGAGCCATGATCAGCCAGCTAAGGCTGGCTGAATATGGTGCCCTGAGAGATACTTTTGAACCCAACACGATTTTCGTAGAGCTGAAGGAAGGTGCTAGAGAGGCCACGATAAAGATGTACCAGAAAATAATTAATTCCCATCAGGATTCCCCGCTCGTTCAGTTGGCCATGTTTAAGATCGGCTTGGCGGCTTACTGGCAGAAGGATTACAAGAAAGCCCTTCATACATTCAAAGACACCTTAAAAAAATACCCGCATGGTTCTATTATACCAGATGTTCGTATTGTCATGAGCAAAACCATCCTGGCTCAGATAAAAAATCTTTACTATCGGAAAAAATATTTGGATTTACTCAGCTATTACTTTGAAAATCAAAAGTATATCTCCGAGATTGCCTTACCGGATATTCGTCATTATGTGGCGCTGAGCCACCTCAAGCTTGATCTTCCGAAAGAAGCCATCGAGCTTTTCCTGGCTAACCAGGGTGTGCCCAGCTTGTTGGATCAGCGACTCTTAGGACTCGGGTCTGCCTATTTCAAAACCGGTCAATACAATAAAGCAGAAAAAACATTAAATCGTTTTCTTAAACAATATCCAAATCATAAACAAAAAGCTGAAGCCATTTACACCTTGGCTCAATGCAAAATGAAGCAGGGGCAAAACAAGGAAGCGCTCACTCTGTTCGAACAGGCTGCGGCCATTTCACCCAAATTAAAAAGGGACGGTAATTTCCAAAATACCCTTGGACGTCTTTATCTTGAGCAAGGTCAATATAAGCGGGCTGCCGCCGCATTGGAGATAGCGGCAAAAAATCTAAACGAAGGCAGCGGGTCCGCCCAGGATGTTTTTCTGACTTACACGCATCTCGGCCGGGCACTTGCCGAGGCAAAGCAAAACAAGGAGGCAGCCAAAGCCTTGGATATGGCACTTAAAATTCGGCCCAAAGAACCTTTTCCTGAAGCACTATACCTTATAGCCCGAACTAATTTTAATTTACACCGCATCAATAAAGGCCTGGAAGCTCTAAAACTCATATCAAAGATGAATGATCCATTCTGGAAATTGATGGCCAGCCAGGAGCTTGAGGCTCGAAAATGGAACGAAGAGATAAAAAAAGAACTTAAAAAAGAACAGCCTGCTCTTTCGAAGGAATCATGAGAGGCAGCGAATACTTGAAACAAAAATTAAAAAAAATACAAACGCTTGTTTATTATGAAACCAATAAATCGCATTTTTCGGGGATTTTTGGGTAATGCGATCCAGACCGATATTAGTGGTTGATGACCAGCCGGAAATAAGAACAGCCCTTTTCGAGAGGCTTACCAGGGCAGGTTACGCCGTGGCCCTGGCTGAAACTGGTGTAGAGGCCCTGCAAAAATTCAAAGACGACCCCTTTGAGCTAGTTATTACAGGGCAAAGCTTACCTCACCTGGATGGAATGCAGTTACTTTGCCAAATCAAGCAACTCTCTCCCCAAACTGCCGTGGTAATGATCACCGGTAACGGTACAATAGACAACGCGGTAGAAGCAATGCGGGAAGGCGCGTTTGATTACATCCTCAAACCTGTTGCCATGGAAATAATCGAAGAAACGGTTCGCCGGGCGTTCAGCGCGACGGAAAAACTGGCTTCGCCAGCGGAAGATTACCGGACCGACGGCTATACGGACGACCGGCCAATTATCACCGTAGACCCGGCAATGAAAAAACTGCTCGAAATGGCCAAAGACGTGGCTCCTTCCAAAGCCACAGTTCTCATTCAGGGCGATTCGGGAACAGGCAAAGAACTCCTGGCGCGATTCATCCATAAATCTTCAGACAGGGCTCAAGGGCCTTTTGTAGCCATCAATTGCGCCAGCCTGCCTGAGGGACTGCTGGAGAGTGAACTTTTTGGACACGAAAAAGGCTCTTTTACCGGAGCGACGGCCAGAAAAACAGGTAAATTTGAACTGGCGAACAAGGGGACCATTCTGCTCGATGAAGTCAGCGAGATGGAGCCGGCTTTACAGGCCAAGCTGCTACGGGTTCTACAGGAGGAAGAAATTGACCGTGTGGGAGGGAAAACGCCCATTCAAATTAACGTTCGGGTCATCGCCACGACGAACCGCAACCTGATTGAGTGGGTTAAAAAAGGGAAGTTCCGGCAAGATCTTTACTATCGCCTTAACGTAATCCCTCTCCGCATTCCCGCCCTTAAAAATCGCCCCCGTGATATTCATCCGCTGGCTGAATATTTTTTAATGAAATACAGCAGGGAGAACAAGAAAAAACTGAAAAAACTTTCGCCGGAAACGCTTGCACTGTTAAAAAGCATGAGCTGGCCCGGTAATGTCCGTGAGCTGGAAAACATTATTGCCCGGGGTGTACTCCTGTCCAAAGGAAGTGTTATCGAACCAAGCGATCTTTTCCTAGAAGATTCCGTTCTGGAATCACGCGGGCAAGCACCGTTAAAAGCTTCAAAAAATGGAAGAACCATGACTATTCGCGAAATGGAAAGGGAGATGATTGAACAGGCCCTTACGGAAACAAGCGGGAATCGAACTCATGCCGCCGAGATCCTGGGTATCAGCGTGAGAACTTTGAGAAACAAGCTCGCCGAATATAAGGCCAAAGGCTGGCAAAAGGGAGAGGCCGCGTGACTGGTTTCAGGGTCATATGCAGCGGATCACCGAACAAGGCAACAGGATTGAAATTTGGTAATAATTTCTTTGGCACATTATTTGCTTACCAAATATCACGATATTAATTAAAATGGAGAAATTGAACCATGGATGTTATTGGAAAAATGTTTGACCGTTCCATAGACCTGATGGGAAAAGCGCTGAGCCTCAGGTTGAGCAAGCAAAGTTACATAGCCAGTAACCTGGCCAACATGGACACGCCGGGTTATAAGGTCAAAGACTTGAAATTTCAAAAAGTCCTTCAAGAGGCCCTGCCCGATTCCTCCTCGCAACTTTCCCTGAGGAGAACCCATCCGAAACACATCCCGTCTCAGAACATTGAAAAAGCTTACGCCGAGGCACAAAAAAACGTTGTTTACAGCGTCTATGGCAAAGATGAGGCTGGTAATGATGTGCTGGATATCGACCTGGAAATGACTAAACTAGCCAAGAATCACCTTATGTATAACGCCACGGTCCAGATGCTGGCCAAGGCTTTTGAGAACATTAAGTACGCCATCATTGAAGGAGGTAAATAAACATGAATTTCCTGACGGCCATGAATATCAGCGCCACAGGTCTTGCAGCCCAGCGCACCAGAATGAACATCGTGTCCATGAACCTGTCTAACATGCATACTACACGCACAGCCAGCGGGGAGCCTTATCGCCGCAAAATTCCTATTTTCACGGCCATGCCTTTAAAAGAGTCTTTTGGCAGGCGTCTCCAGGACAACCTTGATCGCGATTTAGAAGTTGTCGAGGTAACAGACATTACCGAGGACCAAAGCGACTTTAAAACCATTTTCGACCCCTCAAATCCCGATGCCGATAAATTCGGATACGTACGTCTGCCCAACGTGAATTTGATGGAGGAAATGGTCCAGATGCTCACAGCCAAGAGATCCTATGAGGCCAACATTGTCGCGATTAACGCGGCCAAGAGCATGGCTCTGAAATCTTTGGAATTACTTAAATAGGGAGGGCAAATAGCCATGAAAATATCTCCGGTAAATCCGGCGGCAGCTTTGCAAAAAACCAATAAGATTTCTGTTCCGGGCTTCAAAGAAACCCTCACCGATTCAATCAAAAAAGTTAATGAGTTACAGGTCAAGGCTCAGCAGGCCATGGAAAACCTGGCCACCGGCCGCAGTCAAAATATTCAAGAAACAATGATTGCTATTGAACAAGCCGAGATCGCGTTTAAGATGATGGTCCAGGTCCGCAATAAAATCATTAGCTCCTATCACGAAATCATGAGGATGTCTGTCTGATGTCTCTTCCCTTAAAAGGCACTCATGGTATATAATATAGGTTCAAGAGGCGCATATGCTTGAGTATCTTAGTCGGCTTCTAAGACAGACACGGGACGTATTCCTGGCGCTGCCAAATACCCGGAAGGTGCTTATCCTGGTAGTAGTGGCCGCTTCGATTGCCGGGTTCACCGTATTATTCGTCTGGGCGAACAAGCCCAATTTCGAAATTCTTTATTCGGGATTAGGCCAAGATGAAGCGGGTGAAATTGTAACCAAGCTGAAAGAGAAGAAAATCCCATATAAACTTGAATCCGGTGGGACTACCATTTTGACTCCAGCGAAAAATTTACAGGAAACACGCTTGGAATTAGCTACCGAAGGCCTCCCGCGAGGAGGAGGCGTGGGGATGGAACTGTTCAACAAGACCAGCCTGAGCACATCGTCTTTTGTCCAGAGGCTGAACTACCAGCGTGCCCTTCAGGGCGAATTGGAGCGAACCATTATGAAATTTCCCGAAGTCGCCCAGGCTCGCATTCATTTGAACATACCCAAGGAGTCTCTGTTTCTCGAGGGTGCAAGAGAACCTTCAGCTTCTGTTGCGCTCAAGCTGTATCCCAACAGGACTTTAACCCAGGCACAAATTTTAGGTATCGTCCACCTGGTGGCAAGTGCGGTTGAAGGGCTCAAACCGGAAAATGTCTCCATAGTGGACATGGTCGGGGGATTGATTTACCAGAAAGACGAGGAAGCGGAAAACGCCATGCTTACCGCCTCCCAAGTTCAGCAACGCAAGATAATTGAAAAAACTTTGGCCAACCGGGTGACATCCATGTTAGAGCGTGTGCTTGGGCCGAACAAGGCAGTGGCTCGCGTTTCGGCTGAAATAGATTATAACCGGACCACCACCACGGAAGAGAGTTATAACCCGGATTTAGCCGTGGTCCGAAGTGAAGAGCGCACCAAAGAAAAAAGCATTGGTCCAATTAAAGCGGTCAGCGGGGCGCCAACAACTCGCTACACCCTGGGAGCGAGACAGGGTGTTGCAACGGCACAGGTGCAAACTCCAGAGTCCTATGAAAAAACGCAGGAGACCATTAACTATGACATAACCCGTGTCAACCGGCAGATCATTATTCCCGGCGGAAAAATAAAACGGCTGTCCGTGGCGGTAATAGTGGACGGTAAGGAAGCCGTAAGTACAGAAGGCGGGAAGACCGTCAAGACAATAGTGCCACGAACAAAAGAAGAACTGGATCGTCTGCAAGAGGTTGTTCGTCATGCCATAGGTTATGACGAGGATAGAGGCGATACAGTGATGGTAACGAGTTTCCCATTCTTCGTTCCCAAAGAAGAAAAAATACCGACCCTGGCAAGGTGGTGGACAATTTACCTGCGCCAAGCCATCAGGCCGGCAATCAACGTCATCCTGATCGTGCTCTTTTTCCTCTTTGTCGTGCGACCGCTGATAGCCTGGGTCCGGAGAGAAGCCAGGGTAACCGTACCGGCAGCGGAGGAGCGCGTCGCGTTGCCAGGAGAGGCGGAACAGCCCGCAGCAGCGGAATTGCCTGCTGCCGAGGCACCCCTTCCGGATCAGATACGTGAATTGGCCCTCCAGAACCCAGACCGGTCCCTCGATGTGATCCGAACCTGGATCAATGAATAACACGTCATGAGGGGGTACCCATGCCTAATATTCAGAATTTAAACGGTCCGCAAAAGGCAGCCATCTTTCTTCTAACCATGGGGGAAGAATTCACATCCCAGATTTTCAACAAGCTGGAGGATGATGAAATAAAAAAATTAAGCCGGGCCATGTCCCGCGTACAACAGGTTTCATCGGAATCTATTAACGAGGTTTTAAACGAATTCAAACGTTCAATGTCTTCGGTAATGGACATAAAGATCAGGGGAGACTCTTTCGTTAAAAATATCATTGCCCGCTCCATACCCGGGGACAGGGCTGATAATATTCTTGAAGAGATCAGCAAAGATTTAGGCCCGACACCTTTTGAGAATCTCAAGGATATTAACTCGAAAACTCTGGCCAATTTCATACAGAACGAACATCCACAAACGATCGCCTTGATCCTGGCTCATCTTGATTCCGGAAAAGCCGCGGAAGTAATCAGCAATTTCTCGGAGAACCTTCAGGTCGATGTTGTGCTTCGTATCGCGAATCTGGAAAACGTACCTAAAGACCTGGTTACCGAAGTTGAACAGGTCCTTCAAAATGAAATTAACACACTGGGCACTATTGACTCCCGCAAGGTTGGCGGAGCTGAAGCGGTGGCGGAAATACTTAATCAGGTGGACCAAACTACAGAAAATGCAATCCTGTCTAAAATTGAGGAGGACCAAGCCGAACTGGCCAATGACATCCGCAAGCTCATGTTCGTGTTT
The DNA here is from genome assembly GCA_964629485.1 of uncultured Thermodesulfobacteriota bacterium. Taxonomy (GTDB): domain Bacteria; phylum Desulfobacterota; class Desulfarculia; order Adiutricales; family JAFDHD01; genus JAFDHD01. Next base: position 6,687 of record CAZVRN010000141.1, read on the forward strand.
GAGGATCTTGTCAATGTTGACGACCGCGGTATCAGAGGGATACTCAGGGAAGTTAACAACGAAGAACTGACACTGGCGCTCAAGACAGCTTCTGATAACTTGAAGAAAAAGATCTATAGCAACCTTTCCGAACGAGCGGCTTCTATTATTCAAGAAGATCTTGAAATAATGGGTCCAGTCAAGCTTGTCGACGTGGAAAAAGCACAGCAGTCTATCCTGCGCGTGGCTAAGAGACTTGAAAGCGAAGGCAAGATCATGCTCGGCAAGGGTGGAGAAGAAACCTTTGTCTAAATCACCTATCATTAAATTTAACGGGGCTGACCAGACCGATCTCGAGGATTTTCAGTTGAAACAATTTGCCAAAAAGAAAAAGATGAGCCCTGAAACATTGAAAGAGTATACCTTCGCCTCTCTGACTGAAGTGAGCGGCCCCCCTGAAGTGACCTTTACCCAAGCTAAAGAAACCCTTAAACAGGCGCAAGAAACTCTTGCGAAGGCCCGCAGCGAGGCCGAAAAAATCAAAAGAAAGGCCCAAAAAGAAGGAGAAAAAATCAAAGAAAAAGCCCGCATTGAGGGTTTTGCCCAAGGGCGGGAACAGGGTTTGACTGAAGGTAAATTAAAGGGAGAGGAAAGTTATAAGTCTGCTCTGGCAGAAACATGGCGGGTGATTGAAGCAATAGGGAACTTCTACCAAAACCTGAAGAAAGCCAATGAAGCAATCATGGTCAAACTGGCCCTCACCATGGCCGAAAGGGTAGTACTTCATGAGGTGAACCATTCTCCAGAGGCTATTATCGCCGCCTTCAAAGCCGCTATGGATGTCCTGGACAACATGCATGAAGTGGTCTTAAGAGCTCATCCCGATGACATCGCTCAACTTGAATCAGTGAGACCGGAAATAACTTCTCAATCAAACGGCGCGGCAAAGGTAACCATTACTCCTGATCCTGGATTAGCAAAAGGTGATCTGGTGGTTGAAACCGAGTCCGGTCTTATCGACGCTACGCTGAAGAAGCGCTTACAGGCGGTGGCCGAAGCGATTGACGAAGAACTTAAGAAAAATTTTGATTTAGACTGGTAATAATCATTGAACCAAGTGATCGAGAAATCAATGAATTTCGCTTACAATTTAGACAGATATATTGAAACCGCTGCCAAAGTAAATCATCTGATTCTGGCAGGGCGCGTCATCCAGGTTGTCGGTCTGGTAATCGAAAGCCAAGGC
>CAZVRN010000142.1:0-7881 GCA_964629485.1 uncultured Thermodesulfobacteriota bacterium
AAAGGCTATCTCAATTACCTAACCTTCATGTTACCCATGTTTGAGATTACGACAGTTTTTAGCGCTTAGGCTACTTGATTTCAAAAAAATGGTGTGTTAGTTTGGATCAGTTTCTATAATCTTCCACTCTAAACAGAATGGGGTCAAACATGGCTGGCATCAACAAGGCAATCCTGATAGGAAACTTAGGGCGCGACCCTGAAATTCGCTATACACAAAACGGGACAGCGGTCTGTAACTTCACTATCGCAACCACAGAGTCTTACACTCCCCGTGGCAGTGAAAATAAAGAGGAAAGGACCGAATGGCATCGCATTGTGACCTTTGGCCGACTGGCTGAAATTTGCGGTGAATACCTGGCCAAGGGAAGGCAGGTTTACGTCGAAGGCAGAATCCAGACTCGAGAGTGGGAAGACCGGGATGGCAATAAGCGATGGACCACTGAAATCGTTGCCCAAACTATGCAGATGCTTGGTGCTGCCCCTCAAGGCGGAAAAGGACAGGTTTTCGACCAAGGAAAAGAGGGTTCTTCTTCAGGGCAAACGGGAAGGCCCGGGGATGCCCAGGGAGGGGCGGACTATGGCTATGACCAGGGCGGTCCAGCCGGGGATGATGAAATTCCCTTTTAATCCGGGGCGGATTATTCCGGCGTGAAGCCCTTAAGGGCGAAAAAAACCTCGGGCGAGTCTACATACCGGTTCAAGGCCTGTTGATACTCCAGCCAGGCCACCCATTGGCGGAACCATTCACGGTTATACCAAAACGGGTTTTCAGGATTTGGGTCTCCTTCGAGTTCAGCTATGACTTCTTTGTATTCCTCCATACAGCCTGAACAAAGCTTAAACGATATCCCGGACCTGTTGACCTGACTTGTAGGTTCGCCCTGTGTTCCGCATTTCGCGCATCGCCTAGCGCATTTATTGCACCGGATAAGATTCCAAAGCCCTTCCAGCTTGTTGAGTTTATTTAAATTTTCCTTTTCTTTCGCCCTGCCTTTAATGTCAATCACGTCAGCCACATCGAAGATCTCCTTTTTAACATGCCAAGGCAGCATGTTTATTAATTAATATTGTATCACAAATCAAACCGGATTGTCTTAAACTGATTTAGTTAAAGCGCCGGAAAAGCCCAAGGCTCCCCCTGACGAAGGCTTGACCGCGAATACATCAAAACGTTCTCACAGCCGCTTGATCAACCGACAGTGTTTAAATATGCACGCGCCGGCTTCCTTAATTTAGGAACCAGTAATTTTATTGAAATCGCGGAAGGCGAAAAGTTAAGGCGCAGGGATATTAATACTGTTTCGAAGGCAAAAACTTGCGTTTAACCATAAGTTCAGCTAAAGGACAAATTTTCCAAAATGTCTCTGCAAGGGAATTTTAACGCCCTTGCTTTGACTTATTTGCTGGAAGCCAGCCGCAACTTTTTTCCATTTTGAGCATCAAGAACCTGCCGCGCCCCGGCAATACTATATTTTTCCTTTTTGAGCAGGGTTTTAATCTCCAGGATTTTTCGCACCGCCCGCTCGTCATAACGCCTCTGCCGGCCATTGGTTCTTTCCGGTTTCAGGTATCCGTTAAATTCATTTTCCCAGTACCTGATGGTATGGATTGGGATGCCGGTGAGGTTTGAGACTTCCCCGATGGTCAACCAATCTTTTTTAATCATCATAGCCAAAATTATCCTCCCAAATGTACTGGCAAAAAGATATGGCAATTTTCAGGCCATTTTTGCCATGTTTGCAACTAGTTTAAAATATTCATAAAACAAGAAAGACGGGAAAAACCTTGAATAAAAAATCAAAGAGAGGGAAAGAAATTCCGGGAAAATAGTTCACCTTTTCCTCCAGCATCACTCCACGTGTCTTTATTCTTTTACTTCCGTTAATAAGAATTTGATCTTTGATGTTGTTTTCGGTTTAATAGGTGTATACTCTTTTCAAGGCATGCATGTGTGAACGCTTAATAACGTAAGGAGAAAAAGCAATGGCCATTGCTCAAGTCAGTATCGTTCCTTTGGGTACGGGGTCAACCAGCCTCAGTTCTTTTGTGGCCGGTATAGCCGGCTTCCTGGAGAAAGAGGGTGTTCCATACCAGCTTACGCCGATGGGCACCATCCTCGAAGGCAGCCTGACCGAAATACTTAACTTAATCGCCCGGATGCATGAATTGCCTTTTGGGGAAGGGGCCGTCCGGGTCATGACCCTGATCAACATTGATGATCGTCGCGACAAGAAAGCCACCGCTCAAGGCAAGGTCGAGTCGGTGTCTAAAAAACTGGCCGGAACCCAATGATATCCTTCAATGATGTTGAACAGGCCCGGAGGAGGCTCGGGCTCCCCATCGAGGCAAGCCTGCCTGAAATTAAAACCGCCTATAAAGAACGTTTAAAGGAGACGCACCCTGACAAGCGGCCCCGGGCAGAAACGGCGGAAGCGGAGGCTGAGACAGACCGGCTGATTAAGGCCTATGAGGTTTTGATGACTTATATCGCTCAATACCCATATTCATTTGACAAAGAGCAGTATAAAAAAGTTCGGCGCCGTGACCCGACCTGGGCTGTAACGCGGTTTTGGAAAGAGATGAAAGAACTCTTCTGAGATAATGGGCGGCATGTAATTTCGTATAAAATATCTATTTCTGGTGGAGATTCTATGTCCAAGATAATACTCGAAAAAAGGGGTGAGATCGCTCTAATGCGGCTGTCAAACGGGGTGACCAATCCAATCAGCCCCCAACTGGTAGACGACCTTTTAGAAGCGCTTGAGATGGTTAAGGAAAAATATCGCGGTTTGGTTCTGGCCGGTGGAACAAAATTCTTCAGCATCGGCCTGGACTTGCCGAAACTGTTGAAATTAACCCGGGATGAAATGAGAGCGTATTGGGAAAAATTTCTAGAGGCTGTCTTGGGCCTGTTCACTCTGCCGGTCCCCACCGCCTGCGCCATTGCCGGGCATGCGCCTGCGGGAGGAACGATTCTGGCCATCTGCTGTGACTACCGGTTTGCGGCCGGTGGCAGGAAGATGCTTGGCCTGAATGAAATACAGTTGGGCCTTCCCGTGCCTCAACTGGCCGACGCGATATTAAGGCAGGTTGTGGGAGACCGGGCCGCGACAGAAATAATCTTTACGGGCAAACTGATAGAACCGGACAGGGCTCTTAAACTCGGACTGGTGGATGAAGTCCATCCCCTGGAAGAGGTGGAAGATCAAGCTGTTAAAAAGATCACGGAAATGGCCGCCCTGCCTCAGCCCGCCATGAAGATAATCAAGGCAAACCGTGTTGAAAATGTCCGCAGGCAGTATGAAAAAAACAAAAAGCTCGATATCCAGAGATTTCTTGATTGCTGGTTCAGCCAGCCGGTTCAAGACCTACTGGCCAAAACAGCCGAAAAATTCTAGCCGGTTAATTTTTTTTTCGATCAGACAGGAATAATTTCCTTATCCCTTGATCAAACCCAGCGGCTTCAAGCGCGCTACCTTGCGGGCCAACCCGGCCTGGTGAACGACCTCGACCACGCGAGTAACATCCTTATAGGCGTCGGGCATCTCCTCGGCCAAAGTATTACGCCCGGTATAGCGAACCACGATGCCCTTTTCTTTCAATTCTTCCAGGACGGACCGGCCTTTGGCCGCCTTCTTGGCCGCCTTGCGGGACAGGACGCGGCCGGCCCCGTGACAGGATGATCCGAACGATTCCCGCATCGCCCCCTGCGCTCCGGCCAGCACAAAAGAGGAACGGCCCATGTCGCCCGGAATAAGAACAGGCTGACCTACCGGCCGGTAGTCGGGCGGAACATCAGGGTGTCCGGGCGGAAAAGCCCGGGTTGCTCCCTTGCGGTGAACACAAACCAGTCTTTCCTTCCCGCCTATCGTGTGTCTTTCTTTCTTGGCGATATTATGAGCCACGTCATAAACCAGGTTCATTTTCAAGTCCCGGGGCCCCAGGCCCAGGGATTTTTGAAAACTCTCCCGGGTCCAGTGCATAATTACCTGACGGTTGGCCCAGGCGTAATTTGCCGCAGCGGTCATGGCCGCGAAATAGCGCTTGCCCGGTTCCGATTGAATATAAGCGCAGGCGAGCTGACGGTCGGGCAAGCTCAGCCCTTCCCGGGCGCTGGCCTGAAGCATTGTTTTGAGGAAGTCATCGCAGACCTGGTACCCGAGGCCGCGAGACCCGGAGTGAATCAGAACCGTGATCTGTCCTTTAAACAGGCCAAAGATTTGAGCGGCCTGTTCATCATAAATCTCGTCAACCCGGCCCACTTCCAGAAAATGATTCCCGGAACCCAGGGTGCCAAGCTGCTCCAAACCCCTCTCCAAGGCCCGTTTACTTAAAAGGTCCGGGTCCGCGCCTTCCATAACCCCGCCTTCCTCGGAGTGCTGGAGGTCCGCCGGTTCGCCGAAACCATTCTGAACCGCCCAGGCGGCCCCGTTTAGCAGGACCTTTTTAACCTCTTTCAACGTCAATCTCAAGGGCCCTTTTGAACCGATACCGGCCGGAATATCCCGGTACAGTCCATCTATGAGGGTTTCCAGGTGCGGCTTAATGTCGTCCGCAGTTAAAGACGAGGTCAGCAGCCTGCAGCCGCAGTTAATATCATACCCTACCCCGCCCGGCGAAATGACGCCTTCCTGAAAATCAAAGGCCGCCACTCCGCCAATGGGAAAACCATACCCCTGATGTATATCGGGCATGGCCAGTGAACGTTCAATGATTCCGGGCAGACAGGCGACATTAACCACCTGTTTCAGGCTGTCGTCCTTATTAATGGCCCGCATAAGTTCGGCGTCAGCAAAAACCAGCCCCGGAACACGCATGCCGCCCCTGGCCGGAATCTCCCAGCGGTAATCGTCAAGGCGTTTTATGTTCATCTCATTCTCTCGCTAAACATCAAAAATAACCCTGGCTCTCCATCCCCTTTTTCCGGGTTTGAATTCAAGCTGATGATAGGTCGCGGCCTTGATTTCGTTTATAATCTCGTGGGCCGCAGGATCAAAAGGAACCAATTTGACTTCGGCTTCGAGTCTCGTGTCAGAGAGCGATTTTATTTCAGCCCCGGTCATGACCTGTTTTTGCACGAAAAAAAAATACAGCAATTCGGATAACCAGCGTACCAGCAAGTCCCCCAGGTCGCTTCCTTCCAGGATAACCTGCTTTCGGATCTCTCCGGCCCCGGGTCGGGCCTTGATCATGAGCTCAAACAAGACAGCGCCCGCATGAATAAAAACTTCTTCAGGCGTTTTCCCATAAAAGTAAATCCCTAGGTCAGCGGTATGGTCTATGGTCCGAAACCGGGGCATGGCTTAATTATACCACCAATGCCGCAAGTTTATCAGGGAAAGAAATCTCTTGAGAAAATAAATTCGGCTGAAGGCCGGAGCTTTGCGCGGCCTCAAATGAGGGATGCCCGAACCCGAAGCGAAGTTCTATAGCCCCTTCTTCTTACTGGCGCGGCCAATAATGATGTTCTTAAGGCAAAAGCTAGTTTAAAGCGGACCCTGAAGGCAGACCCGCCTCCGCAAAATAGAGCAGTTTTTACCTAGAGTTAATCTCAGGGAGGAAATGTCTGGTCCGAGAGAACCGGTCTTTAATCAGAACCTGCCGCCGCCTCTATGTCCACCAAAGCCTCCACCCCTGCGCCTGTTGTCGGAACGCGGTTTTGCTTCGTTGACTTTTATTTGGCGGCGATTCAGCTCTTTCCCGTTTAAGGCAGCGATAGATTCCTCACCTTCGCTACGACTTGACATTTCCACGAACCCAAAGCCCTTGGACTGCCCGGAATAACGATCCGTAATAATTTTGGCGCTTAAAACTTCTCCAAAAGGAGCGAACAATTCAGCCAGGTCGGATTCCGAGAGGCTATAGGGCAGATTACCCACGTACAGATTAATTGATGGCATACTTTTACTCCTGCCGATAGTGTAGCAAAATCTAAGGCGAGAAACGTGTGAATAGACGGTAAGCGCTAGTTTTTGCTTTTCAGGCGGACCACCGGTCCAAGCCATTTTTATCAAGGATAAAGTAAAAAATAAGAAAACACAAGAAAAAATGCAAAAACCCGGGTATCCGCTATCGCCCGGGATGGGACCTCTTTAAAAACAGCCTTTTTAAGAATGAAGTTTTTAAGTCGCCCGTTTCTATAACCCGGTTTTTAAAATCGCTTCAAAAAATAACGCTTAACTTATAAAGCAGTTCGCCCGAGAAATAAAGCAGGATCGCGGCCAGAAGGACGACCAGCCCGATAATAATGTCGGATTTTCCACGTTTGACGCCTTCACCCAGTTCCTGGCCGCTCCAGATACTGGGTCCCATCCTGGCTTTTCTTCCCGCACCCGTTACGGCGGAACCGGCCAGAATAAGGAAGCCGATAGCCAGAACGGCAAATGACGCAAGTTCAACCGCGGTGGCGTACAAACCGAGGAGACGCCATTTTATAAACCAACAAATTACAGCGACCAGGAGAAAGGCGATCAGGTCAATAACAATGGCATACGTTACAATACGGCCCGTTTCGTTAAGGTAATTTTTTAACTTTCCATTACTCACAACTCAGCTCATGTTATTTCCAGGCAAAAAAAGGCTGTTCGTAATGAGCCACGCGCGTATCTTTGCCCAAAATCGCCACCTCCCGGAACTGATAAATTAACGCTGCTGTCGGCGCGGCAATCCAACTGTTACCCACCGGCATACGCAAAACAGGGTTGCTGCTTCCCGGGACTTCTTCGAGTATCGGCGCGTCTTCGCGCATAAACTCGGTTATGGGGATACGATGAATGGATGCCACTTCCCTGGGATCAGGCGTCAATTCCACACCGGGACCTCCCCAGATCACCACGGGCGAGATGGTAAAACCTGAACGTGTTGTAAAGTCATCCAGGCGTCCCATAACCCTGTCATGACCGAGTTTCAGGCCCACTTCCTCTGCGAGTTCCCTCAAGGCAGTATCTTCCGGGCTCTCTCCCGCATCCATGTGCCCCCCGGGAAAGGCCCATTGACCGGCGTGGTTTTTCAGCCTGAAGGCCCTGCGGGTAAGGATAAGGGCCGCGTTTTTGTTCCGGTATTCGTAGGTGGGCAGGCCATAGATCCCGGAACCATGTGAAACATCCACCACGGTAATGGCGACGGCGGCTTGTGTGGCCCCTTTTTTATCATGGGTTCGGACATCAAAGTTCATCAGGTTTGAACGGATACGCTGAAATAAATTTTCGTCGCAGACAAGGCAGTCAGTTCGTTTCATTTTAAGGTCATTTCGTTTTGTGACAAAGAATCCGACTAACTAATGAATTTTGCAAAAATTTCCTTTTCTCTGCCTCTCGGCTCAGGATGCCATGGTCAGGTTGCTGGCCAAGACGGCCAGACCGTCATAACTTTCAATCCGTTGAAGGAGGTATGAGGTTTCTGTATTCGAATAACGGTCATTTGAATCTATGAAACCCTTATCCGATCCCCCCAAAACAGCTTTCATCTCTTGCCCGCTGATTTTTCGATCTTTTGGCAGGCCTTTAATTTTTCGACGCGTCAAATTCATTCCCTTATTAACATAATATTAACATTATAGATAAATTAGCCCGGTTTAGTGCGCATGTCAAATAATGGCAACAGTCTGGACTGTTACAGTAATAATATGAGACCCCTTTTCCGCCATTTCAATAAAATTACTCGGTCTTAAGAAGTCTCAATATTCAAGCCGACTAATCTTTCCCGTCGGGAAAAACAAGTTAAAGGCTTCTCAGTGCTTACCTTCATTTTCCCGGTAAACCATGCCCCAATCAATCTCGGGTTTCAGGTCGCGGGAGAGGAGTTCGATCATGGCCTGTTTGGTGGTTTTGCCTTCATAGAGAATTTCGTAGAGCCTGGCGGTGATGGGCATTTCCACGCC
>CAZVRN010000143.1:0-5887 GCA_964629485.1 uncultured Thermodesulfobacteriota bacterium
TGAACGGGGTCTTGCCAGACTCGAACCAAAGAAGCACTCACTGTGGTCTTGCCGGTACCACCCTTTCCGCTGGCAAGTGCAACAATCATCGCCAGTGTCCTTGCCGGCTGGGTCCTGTTGCAAATTCAACTTTTCCAGCTTTGTATCGAGCAATGGCATCCCGCACTGTAACCCCTTCAAGCCCCTGCCCGACCTTAATATTGGCTGCACTCAAAGCCTGAAAAGCCTTGGGCCCAACAAAACCCGTCAATACGGCTTCCGCTCCAGTGTTGGCCACGGTCTGGGCGGACTGAATGCCTGCGCCCTGGCCCATGGAATTTGTTGCCGAATTATCCAATACTTCAAATTTAAGAGTATCAAGATCAACGACCAAAAAATTAGCCGCGCGTCCAAAGCGGGGATCAACCTTGTCATCCAAAGTCTGCCCCTGACATGTAACAACAATTTTAGCCATTTAATATATCCTCCCAAACTATATTTCAATCCGGGCAAGAACAGCATCTGTCATCTCTTTGTAGGGCTCACTGAAAACCCTGCCCTGCTCTGAGGCATCCACTATCTCAGGATAAAAAGGAATTTGCCCTAAAAAGGTGACACCGAATTTCTTGGCCATGTTTAATCCACCGCCGCTCTTTAAAAACTCAATTTTCTCACCGCAATGAGGGCAGGTCATCCCACTCATATTCTCCACAATACCCAGAATATTCATGTTGACCTGACGGCAAAAATCCAGAGACTTGCGTACATCCGCCAAGGCAACCTCCTGAGGAGTAGTAACCAAAAGAGCCTGAGCGTCGGGTATTGTCTGGGCGACGGTTAATGGTTCATCCCCTGTACCTGGAGGGCTGTCTATGACGAGGTAATCTAGTTCGTCCCACTCTATATCCGCAATAAATTGACGAATAACTCCGATCTTGAGCGGCCCTCGCCAAATAACCGATTTGTCCTGGTCCGGAAGTAGCGGTTCTATTGAAATCACACCGAGATTAGGGGAATAAGGTATGGGGCGAGGCTTTTCTCCACCGGAAAACGTGGCCTCTAAGCCCATGATCCGGGGTACGCTTGGGCCATGGAGGTCAACGTCCATTAAGCCGACTTTATAGCCTTTATCGGCCAGATTTAAGGCAAGATATACGGCGATAGTGCTTTTGCCCACACCGCCTTTACCACTCATGACTAAAATCTTGTGTTTAATGCGACTTAGTGTGTTTTTAATCTCCTTATCTTGAAGTTCTCTTTCATTCTGGGGGTTCGGGGCCGCGTTTATTTGCTTTAATTTTTCTGCCATTTTACTTTCCTTAATCTGATTTTTTATTATTGGATAATGATTGCCATTCAGTCTGATCTTCGATTTTCTGACTGTTATTTTCATTAACTTCGTAATGTCCGCCTTCAATACGAAGAGCCATACCCTGAACTACCGCCTTTGCCAATGTTTTTCGAGCTGCGGAAAGAATGCGGCCGAAAGTCTGCCGGGAAATCTTCATTCGCGCTGAAGCCTGGTCCTGGTCCAAGCCCTCAATTTCAACAAGTCGGAGGGCTTCAAACCCTTCCACCGGCAGTATAATCTCTTCGAGCAGTCGCATGGGCACCCTGTGAGGTTTAAAGTACTGTATATTTGGCAGTGCTTCGATAAAGCGACATTTTGGCGGACGAGGCATTTTCCCCTTCCTTTTTTTGAGCCTGCGCTCATAAATATATGGAGGTATTGCCAATCTGTCAAGGATTATTTTGAGCCTGCGCTCATTTTAAATAAATTATAATTTGAAAAGGACTGCCATCAACAAAAACGATAGTCCCTGCGCTTCAATATACACTAGTTCATTTCACTGATTATTTTAGCTGTATTTACAATAACATATCTCCGAAGTAAAAATATCTGCTTCAGGATTTTGTTTGTAAATGGTAAATCCAGAAAGGCAAGGTGCACAAAATCATCTCCTTTAACTAAAATATGATCTTGAAGATATATTAAGATTCTTGTAATACAAAGCTATAAAAGCCTTGACAATTAAGAGGCAAACCATTATTGTTTGTTTACAATTTACTGCGGGGTGGAGCAGTCAGGTAGCTCGTCGGGCTCATAACCCGAAGGTCTCAGGTTCAAATCCTGACCCCGCTACCAAAATTCAAGGACTTACAATTGAATGTAAGTCCTTTTTTTACATATGTTATTTCCCGTCGATATTCCTAACACTAAAAATTAAACCTATAGGGATATTTTCAATATTTCGAGAACTTAAATGGTGTCAATAAGATATGGAAGGAGGTTGTTAATGTGCAAATATCAGGAAAACGCAGCGGTGGCTGCATGGTTCAGAAGTAAACATTGAAATCAGTTGTCGCCTCCGGAAAGGAATGATAAAAAAGCACACTCCTAGCCTGTTTCTTTAATAAAATCTCCCCAGCGACAAAAAAGTGAATTTTAAATCCGGGGAACTTACTTAGAAACCCCTTGTAAAGTTATTGGCTATTTCGGATTTCTTCTAAAAAAGATAGCGCATCTCATTCCTAATAATGAGATGCTTATAACATAACCTTTCAGCGAATCAATCCTTCTTGACGTTTTTCGCTTCTGGACCCCGATCACTCTCTTCAACGTCAAAAGTTACCCGATCTCCACCGGCAAGAGTTTTAAACCCAGGCGCGTCAATTGAGGAATAATGAACGAATATGTCCCCTCCTTCGTCTTTTTCAATAAATCCATATCCCTTTTTCTCGCTAAACCATTTTACCGTTCCTCTTGTCAACGTACTGACCTCCTTGCTTTATACTGTACTTTATAGAAAGTACATAATCTAAGGCCGTCTCTCTTCGAAAAAAGAAAGCCACCTCTCAAATACTTAATGGATTGATTAAATAATGCTGAGTCATGAAAAACACCGTTGAATCATTGTATCAGCATCCATCATAAAACATGTTTTTCTCAAAGGTCAAGCGAAAAAAATAATGTTTTTAATAAAAGAGGTATTGAAAAAATTTTATATTTTATTAATACAGACTTAAGAATGTTTTAGTTGTTAACGCTACCTGATGATAACCTGGTAATTTTAGCTTTCTCTTTAAGCTGTCCAATATATAAATTTACTTCTTTTTGAAGCTTTTTTCGTTTCAGGTATGGTTCAATTTTAGTTTTAGCATTTTCATATCTGACTTTTTTTTCTGCTTTTTTATCAATTAGTTTTATCAAATGATAGCCAAATCTTGTTTCAGTAATATCGCTGACTTCACCTGGTTTTAGCCCAAACGCCACCTTTTCAAAGGGTTTGACCATCCGCCCATGCCCGAAATAACCTAAATCTCCTCCGTTTGAAGCGCTAGGACCTTCAGAAAATTTTTTAGCGAGCATCGTGAAATCTTCTCCATTTTTTAGCCTTGTCTGAATTTTTTCGATTTTCTTTCGGGCTTTCTTTTTTTCAGCTTTATCCGCCTTCGGGCTGACCTTGATTAAAATATGGCTCACGCGCACCTGCTCTGGCCGTATAAAGGCTTCGGGATGTTCATCATAATAAACTCTCATTTCCTTGTCAGAAACCCTTATCTTGGCAGCAATTTTACTGTTAATGAATGTTTGTATAACAATCCCTTTTCTTATTTGTATTTTTAATGCGTCTTCTGAAATATTTTTCTTGCTCAAGGCTGCCTTAAATTCAGCTTCACTGGAAAATTTTTTTTTCAAGGATTCGAACTGCTTGTTTATTAACTCCTCATTGACCATATTTCCATTTTTTTGAGCGGCCTGATAAAGAAGTTCACGGTTGATAAGATATTCAAGAACATTTTTTCTTAAAGCGGGGATTTGAGTATCGTTAATCATTTGTCCCCGTTTCATGAACTCCCTAAGGACAAAAGCCAATTCCCTATCTAGCTCCTGCCGCGTAATGACCGTTCCATTTACCTTAGCGGCTTGTTTATCAGTTGATAATTCTACTTGCGCAAGGCTCTTCTGGCTGTCAATTATCAGGCACACAGCCATTATACAAGCCAAGGCATAGCTCACGAATCGCATTCGCATGAAAAATTCTCCTTACTTCGGTCAGTAAACATCATTTAGATAAACCCCTAATATTGTCGCTTTCAATTTCAAATTTCGAGGGACATTTCCGATGATGTAAAACACCTGTTAAATAAACTACCGCGTAACCGGCGACCGCACGTCAGTTTATTGGTTTTTAACTTACTATGATTTTTTATTAAACTGCAGCAATGGATATATCAGGCAATAGCGACTAATTCAGCCTCAAAAATCAATGTCTTTCCGGCTAGTGGATGATTCGCGTCAAGCGTCACCGACTCCTCATTTATCTCGGTCACAATGACATTGATGAGATTGTTATCCGGTTGCCGGATTTGCAGTTGTTGGCCCATGTTAGGTGTAATGTTCTCAGGGAAATTTTCTTTCGGCACGCTGACCACCAATTCCTCCCGCCTAGGACCGTAGGCTTCCTCAGCCGGGATGATAATGGTTTTCGTGTCCCCAATCTCCATGCCGATGATACCGTTTTCGAAACCGGGAATGACTTGCCCGCTTCCAATTTGAAATTCAAGCGGATCACGGCCTTTAGAGCTGTCGAAAACCGTCTCGTCCTCTAGTGTTCCATGGTAATGGACCTTGACAGTATCCCCATTTTTTGCTTTTTCTTTGTTCATTTTGCCCCCCAATACAGTTATAATATTGCTGTAGTCTATAAGGAAAAGGAAATAAAGCAAGTTGTTTTTTTATAAAAATACTAAAATTAACTAATTTTTTGGTTTTCAGGCCAAATTCAAGCCGCTTTTTTATTCTTGAAAGCATTAGCAAAAGGCGAGAAGCTTCACCGCGCAGAGGGAATTCAGGGATGCCAAAAAAAGTTTTAGTCATCGGCCTGGACTGTGCTGTCCCGGATCTTGTATTTAATAAATGGCGAAAGCATTTACCCTGTCTCTCGGCCCTCATGGACCAGGGTGGATACGCTCCCTTAACCAGCACTACTCCCCCAATAACCGTCCCAGCATGGGCTTCGATGCTGACCAGCAAAGATCCGGGTCAGTTGGGGCTTTACGGGTTCAGAAACCGCAAGGATCATTCCTATGAGTCCCTTTATTTAGCGAACTCCACTCATGTCAGAGAGACCACGCTTTACCAGTTGCTTTCCCGAAAGCGTCTGAGATCTATCTTACTGGGAGTGCCACAGACCTATCCGCCCCGCCCTTTAAACGGTATTATGATTTCAGGCTTTTTAACGCCTAGCAAGAAAGCCCAATACACCTATCCCGAGGGCATTAAAACTGAATTGGAAGAAGCAGCCGGCGGTGAATATATTTTCGACGTGGATGAATTCCGCACCGAAAACAAGGACAGGCTCCTGGCGCAAATCCAGGAGATGGCTGAGGCCCGATTTAGGGCCGCCGAATATCTTCTCACCAGTAAGAACTGGGATTTTTTTATGATGGTCGAAATGGGTGTAGACCGCATCCAGCACGGTTTCTGGCGCTATCATGATCCAAGCCACCGCCTTTATAATCCGGGAAACAAATATGAATTCGTTATACGGGATTACTACAAGGACCTGGATGCCAAAATTGACCGACTCATAAATCTCGTGCCTGCCGGAACTATGATCATGGTTGTTTCAGATCACGGCGCTCGAACCATGGTAGGCGGATTTTCCATTAATCAATGGCTCATCCGGGAAGGGTATCTGACCCTGAAAAAAACTCCAGATACTTCCAGACGACTGAGCCCTGACATGATTGATTGGTCACGCACGCGAATCTGGGGAGAGGGCGGATATTACGGCAGACTTTTTTTTAATGTATCGGGTCGTGAACCAGACGGTCAGGTCAGGCCCAAAGAATACGAAAATCTTCGCGATGAGGTCAAGGCCCGGCTGGAACTCACCCCACA
>CAZVRN010000143.1:5897-7879 GCA_964629485.1 uncultured Thermodesulfobacteriota bacterium
TTGACCATCAAAACAGAATAATGGACAACAAGGTTTTCAAGCCTGAAGAAATTTATCGTGCGGTCAGAAACGTCCCCCCGGACCTTATCGTCTACTTTGGAAATTTGGCCTGGAGATCAGTGGGCGCCGTTGGACAGCGCCAGCCGTTATATACCTTTGAGAATGATACCGGCCCGGACGATGCCAACCATGCTCAGGAAGGTCTATTGATCCTCGCGATCAAAGGGGAGGCCCTGGATGCGGCCCAAGGTTTTTGCCCAAGGCTTCAAATTTATGACGTAGCTCCAACGATCCTTGATTATTTCGGCCTGGATATTCCGCCCGATATGATCGGCAGACCCATAAAATGGCGCAGGCACTAACTTTCTTGTTATTTTTATTGTATCTGAAGAAATTTTATTGTTAAATGCTTCTTCTAAATTAAACAGGATGAATGTGAAAACATGAGTAAAATTCGAACCCGCTTTCCTCCCAGCCCCACTGGGTATTTGCATATCGGCAGCGCGAGAACTGCTCTGTTTAACTGGCTGCTGGCCAGATCAACGGGCGGCACGTTTATACTTCGCATTGAGGATACCGACGTTCAACGGTCAACCGATGAGGCCACCAAAGTCGTTCTGGAGTCTATGATCTGGCTGGGTTTGGACTGGGATGAAGGACCGTACTATCAAAGTGAACGAATACATATCTACCTGGAGTACATTCAAAAATTATTGGATTCCGGACGGGCCTACTATTGTCACTGCACGCCAGAAGAACTGGAGGTGCGGCGTAAAGAAGCGCTCGAACGGGGAGGCAAGCCCAAATATGACGGCAAATGCCGAGACAGGGGTTTAGGACCTGCCCCAGGGGCGGTGGTACGATTCAAAGGACCGCTCACCGGGACTACCCGGTGGACCGATTTGATCAAAGGGCCCATTGAAATAGAAAACCAGGAGCTAGATGACCTGATCATTCTGCGAAGCGACGGGATACCGACTTACAACTTCGCCGTGGTCGTTGATGATTTGACCATGGGTATTACGCATGTCATTCGCGGTGATGATCACGTCAACAATACTCCCCGGCAAATTTTGCTTTACCAAGCGCTCGATGCCGACCCCCCTGAATTCGGCCACATGCCGCTGACTCTCGGCACGGACAAAACCCGCCTTTCCAAGCGCCATGGGGCCACGTCTGTGCTGGCCTATCGGGAAATGGGCTATTTACCGGAAGCGCTCTTAAACTACCTGGTCCGGTTGGGCTGGTCGTTCGGTGATCAAGAGATATTCAGCCGGGATGAGTTGATCGAAAAATTCAGTCTGAAAAATGTCGGCCGCTCTGCCGGTATCTTTGACATAGAAAAGCTGAACTGGGTCAATGCCCATTATATAAAACAGTCTGATCCGGCCCGACTGGCCGAATTACTGAAGCCTTTCCTGAAGCAGAAAGGGTTACCCTATCCTGGCAAAGAGTATTTGACGCGGGCGGTCGTAACCCTTCAGCCGCGGGTCAAAACCTTAAATGAGATGGCTGAGTCTGCTGCGTTTTACCTGATTGACGAGGCAAAACTTGAGTATGATCCCAAAGCGGCTGAAAAGTTTTTAAAACCGGAAATAGCCCCGATCATATCAGATTTAATTACAGATCTTGAAAAAATGGAGGTCTTTACAGAGGAGGACCTGGAATCCGTGTTCCGGAACCTTTCTGAAATTCACGGTCTCAAACTAGGCAAGATCGCCCAACCGGTTCGAGTTGCTTTGACCGGGCGAACGGCAAGTCCCGGACTTTTTGAGATCATGAACATCCTCGGGAAAGGTCGTGTTTTAGCCCGGTTGAGGAAAGCTAAAGAATATATTGATGCAAGGTCTGAGGCCTAGACTTTTAATCCAAAAGTGGTTGACCATTGAAAAAAATTCGGATAATATTCTCGCTGTGCTGGGGGATCGTCTAGCGGCAGGACGGCAGACTCTGGATCTGCTTACCGGGGTTCGAATCCCTGT
>CAZVRN010000144.1:0-7878 GCA_964629485.1 uncultured Thermodesulfobacteriota bacterium
AATTGATTTCAATTCGTCCCGGGGTGGGGTAAAAGAACTTGGAATTCACGCCCCGGTGTTCCAGGCAGAGCTTCATCACCGCGCCCATGTAACGTTCCGGTATCAGGATGCTGGTCTTTATATAGGGCTCCTCGGACCGTTCAATGGTGGTCGGGTCCGGATAGTATTGCGGGTTGTCGATTTCAATACGGCTGCCGTTTGTCAGGGCAAAACGGTACCTGACACTGGGCGCGGTCATGATGATGCTTTGATCAAATTCCCTTTCCAGGCGCTGGGCCACGATTTCCAGGTGAAGAAGACCTAAAAAACCGCAGCGGAACCCGTGACCCAGGGCGGCCGAGGAATCTTTTTGATAGACCAGGGCCGCGTCGTTCAGGGTGTATTTCTCCAGGGCCTCGGTCAGCGAGAAATAGTCATCTGCGGACATGGGATATATGGAAGAAAAAACAACAGGTTTGGCCTCTTTGAAGCCGGGCAGAGGTTCAGGAGCCGGTTTGGAGTCGAGGGTAATTGTGTCGCCTATCCTTGTGTCGCGCACGTTTTTTATACCCGAGATCACATATCCGACCGAGCCGGCCGAAAGTTCTGCCCGGCGCTCCCGGTGCAGCTTGAAAACGCCCACCTCTTCGACCTTGTAGGCGGCGCCTGTAGACATCAGCCTGATGGTATCGCCCGGACGGATGGTCCCGCTGAAAACCCTGCAACTGATGATCGCTCCCTGGTAAGAATCATAGTTGGCGTCAAAAATCAGGGCCTTGAGCGGAGCGTTTACATCCCTTGAGGGCGGGGGAATTTCCCGGATAATAGCCTCTAAAACCTCGTCAATTCCCGTCCCTTCCTTGGCGGAACAAAGAAGCGCGCTGTCTGAATCCAGGCCCAGGTCTGTCTCTATCTGTTCTTTGACGCGTTCTATGTCTGCGGACGGAAGGTCGATTTTGTTGATAACCGGGATGATGGCCAGGTCGTGCTCCATGGCGGCGTAAAGGTTGGCCAGGGTCTGAGCTTCCACGCCCTGGGAGGCGTCCACCAGAATCAGCACGCCCTCGCACGAGGCCAGGGCCCGTGAAACCTCGTATGAAAAATCCACGTGGCCCGGCGTGTCAATCAGGTTGAGCACGTATTCTTTCCCATCCCGGCTCCTGTAAGGCAGGCTGACCGTCTGGCTTTTAATGGTAATCCCTCTTTCCCGCTCCAGGTCCATGGTGTCCAGGATCTGGTCACGGAATTCCCTTTGCTTCACCAGCCCGGCACGCTGTATGAAACGATCGGCCAGGGTGGATTTCCCGTGATCTATATGCGCGATTATACTGAAATTGCGTATCTCACTCATATCGTTCTATCTTTGCGTCCCTTTCGTCCCACGAGTTTCAACTTCCCGGCCATACATTTTTAACTCGAAAGTAAATAGTACCTGAAACGGGCCAGGCCCCCCGGAAAAAGTTCGGTCTGCCTTAAGGGGGTAAACAGAAATTCATTTTCTTCGTTCACTGAATGTAGTATAGGGGTGTGTGACAAAATGATCAATACGGAACCTGAAAATCTTGCTCGAGAAATAGTTTCATGAAAAGATTGTTGGTTTATATAGGAAAATCAAAATGAAGGCTAAACCGGACTGTATCGCCTGCATGTTCAGGCAGGCTCTTAATACGGCGCGCCATGTAACTGATGATCCCGAGATCCAGCGGCGCGTTTTGTTCAGGCTGGCTGAGGCCGTGGCCGGGATGTCCCTTGACGTGAATCCCGCGGTTTTGTCTAAGCCCGCTTATGACGCTGTCGCCGAGATCACCGGGATAAGCGACCCTTTTAAACAGGCCAAGGCTGAGACCAACAGGGAAATTCTCGCCCTGGCGCCCGTCCTTCAGCAGGAGATAAAACAATCGGATGACCCCCTTGATACCGGGCTTCATCTTGCCGCGGCCGGGAATATCATCGATTTTGGCATTCGCAGCCGCTATGACCTCAGGCCGGACATTGAGGCCGTCCTGAAGCAGGATTTTGCCGTCAATGCTCTGGACCGTTTCAAAAAAGAGCTGAAGCCGGGTGTGAACCTTTTATACCTGGGTGACAATGCCGGAGAAATTATATTGGACCGCCTCTTTATCGAAGAGCTTAAAGAAAGAGGCGCAAACATTACCTTCAGCGTAAAGTCCGGTCCGATCATTAATGACGCCACCATGGAAGACGCCGAAATATCGGGTCTGACTTCACTGGTCAAGGTCATTGAAACCGGGAGTGATGATATCGGCGTAAACTGGGCCAAGGCCTCAGCCCAGTTTAAGCAGGCCTTTAAATCGGCTGATATCATTATCAGCAAAGGGCAGGGCAATTTTGAGACCTGCGCCGCCCGCCGGGAAAACATTTATTTTCTCCTGAAGGCGAAGTGCGAGCTCGTGGCCCGGGAGCTGGGCGTGAACGAGGGCGATATTGTCTTTAAGCGAAACCCGAACTTTAAGACCGGAACAGCTTGATCTTTTTCAGGCCCGGCCTAGGTACTGGCGATAAAGTCCACTATTACCCTGGCGAATTCTTCTCCCTTGTCTTCCTGCAGGAAATGACCGGCGCCTTTGATGGTTGTATGAGGCTGACCCTTGGCCCCGGGAATCCGGCTCTGAAAGACGCGGTCGCCGCCGCGCGTAATCGGGTCTCCGTCACTGAAAGCCGTCAGGAATGGCTTTTCAAACCTGGACAGCACCTTCCAGGCCTCCCGGTTGGCTTCCGAAGCCGGGTCATCCGGCCGTGTCGGAACCAGGGACGGAAAGATGCGCGCCCCTTCCTTGTAGGTTTCATCAGGAAAAGGCGCATTGTAAGCGGCGATAACCTCATCCGGCGGGGTTGTTTGCAGGGCCTGGGAAATAATCATGCCCACATCAAATTGGGGAACCTCCCGGGAAATTTTTTGCCACTGCATGAAGGCTTCGTTAAGGGGCCCCTCTCCGGTGGGCAGACCGGTGTTCGCCGCAACCACCCGGTCAAAAAAATCAATTTTTTCCGCCACCAGCCTCAGACCAATCAGGCCGCCCCAGTCCTGGCAAACCAAGGTAATGTTTTTGAGGCCCACTTTTTCCAGAAAAGCGTGCATCCAGTCCACGTATCGCTGGTACGTATAATCATTACGATTATCAGGCTTATCAGACCGGCCGAAACCGATCAAATCGGGCGCGATTGCCCGGTGACCGGCCTCAACAATGATCGGGATCATTTTACGGTACAGATAAGACCAGGTCGGTTCGCCGTGCATCAATAAAACCGGGTTCGCGTCCCGGGGGCCTTCGTCTACATAGTGGACCCTGAGCGTGCCTCCCTCACCATCGGGCACCTCCACGTAGTTGGGCCGAAAAGGGTACCCCGCCAGGTTCTCAAACCGTTCGTCCGGCGTTCTCAGCGCTTTCATTTTTTATGCCTCGCTTCCCCGATTAGTATTAACGATGAAAATAATAGTGAAAATGTTTAATTGACAAAATATACCATGATTATTTACATTGAACCAATTTTTGCAAGGCTTTTTTAAAGCAGTCCCTGACAATGAGACTTGGTGGTAGTTTTTTGCGCTGAACGTAAACAACCCTCCAAGAGGTTAATATGAAGCGCCGGTCATGTCGGTCCAATAACCCCAAAAAGGTTTGTTTGCCTGAAGACTGAAGTAAATAAAGCTTAATTTTAAGCGTATACCGCGATGAGTAATATCAATCCGCCGAATCATGCGGGATGGCGGATGGCTGTTCAACCGTCGGCGTTGGATTGCGTTCATTCATGATATTATCCATTCGCCTTTGGACGTGTTCTTTTAAGTCCGGGTGTGTGAAGATGTAAAATTTTTCTTCACGAATGGCCTTGAAAACATGCCTGGCCACCTCGAAAGGCTGCATCCCGCTCTTGAAAATTTCGCGCATTATTTCCCTTTGTTCGGCCATTTCCGGAGTCATCTCCGGTTGTTCCTCCGGCGGGTTGCTCAATTCTTGAGGACGATTCCGCCAGGAGTCCAAAATTTGAGTGTTTACCGCGCCGGGACACAGGACAGAGACGCGAATTTTGCTCCCCAAAAAAAGCAGTTCATGGTGCAACACTTCGGAAAGAGCCACCACGGCATGTTTCGTAACCTGGTACGGGCCGTTCCCCGGCCTGGACCATAATCCTTCTATTGATGCGGTATTGACGATATGACAATCCGTGTTTTGTTTCAGCATGATCGGCACAAAGGTTCGTATGCCGTAAATGACTCCCCAAAGATTGACCCCCAGGACCCATTGCCAATCGGCCAGCGTGTTTTCCCACAAAAACCTGCCTACGCCTACGCCGGCGTTATTGAAAAGCAGGTCAACGGCCCCAAAAGCGTCTATCGCCTTGCGGGCCAGGGTTTCCACGTCACCGGCCTTGGAAATATCTGTTGTGACCGCTATTGTTTGTCCCCCGGAAGCTCTCAGTTTTTCTTCAAATTTAAGTAAGGCCTCTTCCTCAATATCGGCCAACACCAGCCGCATCCCTTCACTAAGACAATACTCAGCAATGCCAGACCCTATGCCGCTCGCTGCGCCTGTGATGACCGCCACCTTGTTTTTAAATGAGTTCATGTCCTTAACCCTGAACGAATTAGAATGGCCAAGTATAGGGAGGTTCGGTTGATAAAGTCAAGATACAGCGGCAGACCTGCTTATGCCTTTATCTAAAGCCACTAAGGTGGGTGGTCCGCTTGGCAATAATAATTTTCCGGCCAAAGAGTTGACAGGGTGCTTTTCTCAAGTAATGATTTATATAAATGATAATAATTATCAATTGGAAGAAGGATGCCCTTTTCTCGAAAATTTAAACTGACACCCCAGCGTATCGCTATTATGGAGTGTTTGGACCGGAATAACTTTCATCCGACCGCCGCAGAAATTTTCCAGTCGGTACAAAAGAAGCTGCCTCGGATCAGCCTGGGCACGGTCTACCGCAACCTGGAATTTCTGGCTGAAAAGGGGCTGATAAAAAAGAATGAACACGGCGGCCGGGGAAGGTACGAAGGCAATTTAAGTGAACATTATCACCTAAGATGTATTTCTTGCGGCCGCCTGGAGGATGCGCCGGTTAAGCCGTTAAAATCATTGTGTGAATCTCTTAACGGGCTGAGTGATTATACAATACTTAACTGCCAGGTGCACTTCGAGGGTCTCTGCCCGGACTGCCAGGCCCGGACTTCGCTTTAAACAAGTTTTGCACCTGGGCATACAAGCCGAATTATATCAGGACAGGGAGGTAAAAATGGGAAGCTTGAAGGGAACCGAAACAGAGAAAAATATTTTAACTGCCTTTGCCGGCGAATCGCAGGCTCGCAATCGTTACACCTATTTTGCCAGCCAGGCGAAGAAAGATGGATTTGTCCAGATAAGCAGAATTTTTGAAGAAACCGCGAACCAGGAAAAAGAACACGCCAAGCGGTTATTTAAACTGCTGGAAGGCGGGGAAGTTGCCATACAGGCCGCTTTTCCGGCCGGGGTAATTGGCACTACTGCGGAAAACCTCAAGGAAGCCGCTGCCGGGGAAAACTACGAATGGACCGAGATGTATCCTTCTTTTGCCCAAAAAGCCAAGGAGGAAGGGTTTGCCGTTATCGCCGGTATTTTCACCAGTATTGCCGTGGCCGAGAAACAGCATGAGAAACGGTATAATGACTTGCTTCACAACATAGAAACAGGCCGGGTATTTAAAAAAGACAAGCCCGTGGTATGGCGGTGTCTCAATTGCGGATATCTCCATGAGGGTGATGAAGCGCCCGGGGAGTGCCCGGCCTGCGCCCATCCACAGGATTATTTTGAACTGCTGGGAGAGAACTACTAAAGAACAGATTTCTTAAGAGGTTTCAGCTTTTATCTACAAACTTTTGTTAAATTTTTTATTTAACAGCGCCTTGAGGCGGTCAATGGCAAAGGAGGTTTGAACGTGGCCGAAAGATTACAGATTTACAAGTGTGAAAAATGCGGGAACATCGTGGAGGTGCTTTACGGGGGCAAGGGCGAGCTCGTTTGCTGCGGTGAACCCATGAAGCTTTTTACGGAAAATACGGTAGATGCGGCCAGGGAGAAACATGTCCCGGTGATAGAGAAAATCGAGGGCGGTTTCAAGGTTAAGGTGGGCAGTGTCACTCATCCCATGGAGGAGAAACATTACATTCAATGGATCCAGGTCATTGCTGACGGCAAGACGTATCGCCGCTTCCTGAACCCAGGCGATGCGCCCGAGGCCGAGTTCATGATTGATGCGGCGCAGGTTAACGCCAGGGAATACTGCAACCTGCATGGTCTCTGGAAGGCTTAGCCGTTTAGGAACCCGTGTAAAGCCGGAGGGCTGAAAACGCGATGACAGGCTGTTTTGAGCAATTCGGCCCTTGGCTTCTTTAAGTATAAGTATAAGGTTACGGGATTTTTCTTTAGACCCTTATGGAGTCGAGGGGTATTCAAATGAGCCAAGAAGCTCTCAACCTGCTCATCGGCGGGGCGGCCGGGCAAGGCCTGGTTATCATCGGCCAGCTTTTTACCGTTTAAAAACCCGGCCGTAAGGCCAAAACAAACGAATAGGGAGAAGAAAAATGGACCAGACAGAAAAGACGCCGGAAATTTCCAAGATGTTTTGGAAATGTTCGAATTGCGGGTATACCCTGGAGGCCGACGTGCCGCCCGAGGAGTGTCCTTCCTGCAAGGAGAAATGCGATTTTATCGACGTTTCCTGTTACACGCCCGATTGCGGGCAAACCGGAACGGATCCGCGGCTCTAAGGCGGATTTGACCAGGTTAGGAATGAAGGGAAGAGGTATGCCCAAAAAAAGACACGTGGTCAAGGCCGAATGCCCGGAGTGCGGCTGCGGCCTGATTAATCATTTAGCCCCGGATATTTATCGCCAGAAGTTTGGAGATGGCTCCAGGGAAATCGAGATTCAATGCCCCATGTGCGGCAAACCGTTTACGGCCGGCCTGCACGAAGAAGAAGAAATAAATGGTACTTGGATTGAAAAGGAGATAGGGTAAAGATGCCTAAAGCGATTGTTGTTTATGCTACTCGGACCAAGAAGACCCAGGCGATTGCCGAGCTCATTGCCGAAGGGATGCGTTTTTCAGGAGTGGAAGTCGATTTGGCGCCGGCCGCCGAAATAAAGAAAAAGGAAGACCTTTCCGGTTATGACGCCCTCGTGTTTGGCTCGGCCACCTACCACGGCGAGATGATGCAGAGCATGAAGACCATGCTTTTCGTGGCCGAGCAGTCCGGGTTGAAAGGGAAGGCGGGCGGCGCTTTCGGCGCCTTCGGCTGGAGCGGTGAAGCCCCTGACCGGATTTACGAGACTATGAAAAATATCTTTGAGATGGATATGGTTGGAAACCCCTTGCGGTTAAAATCGGCTTCCATCGAGGGCGGCATGCAGGCGGCGCAGGGATACGGCCGCGAGATCGCTGAAAAGATCGCCGGCTGACCGGGAAAAGAGGCGAAAAACGTATGTCAATCCCGGGCAACCTGCTTACCACGGCCATGGGCGTCATGCCGCATACGAATGCGGATCGAGCCTTGGAGGTCGCGCTTTCGATGGATATCCCGTTCTGGCCTCAGCTTCCGAAACTAAGCTACTACGAGGATATGTATGTCCAGGCCTCGGAACATTTTCCGGGCATCGTGCTTGATGTTGAAAAACGGGTCCTCGGTTTTTCCATGGATAAGTTCATGACGGAATTCGAAGAGACCCTGGCCCATTATGAGGAGCCTGAATATTTTGACATCACTGACGAGTATTCCTCGGTCTACAGCCGTTTCCTGGCCATGGACCTGTCCGACCGCCCCGCCATCCGCGGCCAGATTGAGGGGCCGATCAGCTTTGGTATGAATGTCCTGGACTCGAATGAACGCCCCATCCTTTTT
>CAZVRN010000145.1:0-7841 GCA_964629485.1 uncultured Thermodesulfobacteriota bacterium
ATTCAAACTGGAGAGGTCATAACTGGAAAAGTCCGGGGAATCAATTATCTGTTTAAGCATGGTCGGAACGAGCATGGCCCGGTTGGCCCGTTCCTTCTGAACCGTCTCCATCCATTCTTTGACCTCAAATTGCCGCATCAGAACCAGAGTGCGCCCGCCGTAAACAGCAGCCAGCATGCCTTGTATCCCGGCCACATGATACATGGGCACGGTGAGCAGGTTCTTTTCTTCAATCTCCGGATCAGCCGGATCCACGTTGTCGAGGATATACATGGTAAAAGTGTTATGCGTTAAAGGTACCGCCTTGGGGCGGCCGGTCGTTCCGGACGTGAACATCAGGATGGTGACGTCTTCGTCGTCAGACTCGGTAAAAACTTCCTCCTCCGACCCGGAAGCGATGAGATCATCATAAGTCAGCATGCCTTCATAGGGCCGGTCAATGGAAACGATTTTTTCCAGCCCGGTAAGACCAGGCTGCATCTCCTTAACCATATCGAGATATCTTTCTCCCACGAAAAGGACTTTTGTTTCAGAAGTATTGATCATGTAAGTCAGCTCCTCCGCCTTGGCCCTGAAGTTCAGGGGGACGAAAATTCCTCCTGTCTTGGCGGCGGCGAAGTAAGCTTCTATATACTGGGGGCAGTTGACGCTCAGCATCCCGATTCGCTCCCCCGGGCTTATGCCCCATTCCATGAATACGTTGGCCAGCCTGTTGATTCGATCATTGGCCTGAAAATAGCTCAGCCGTTTCCCCTCAAAAACTATAAAATCCCGTTCAGGACAGATAGCGACCGCGATATTTAAAAATTCCGTGGTATTCATGTGATTTGATTGCTCCTTTTTGTTGAATTTGGTGTAAAATTTTTTTTATAATTTTGTTAACATAAAAGCAACTTAATAATTTTTTTAATGTGCTTTATTGTTTTTACTTTATTCACACCGGCTCTGTTCTAACGGCCAGTATTCTCTCCAGCTCCAATCCTTGAGCTAATGGAAGATCCATACCCCTTGATACAGCCTGCTTCATTTTCCTCATGAGCCGCGGATCCTGGTCCGCGATCTGAGAAGCCATGGCTTCGGCTGTCGGCAAAAGTTGATCCCTGGGCACCACCGCGTTGACCAGGCCGGCCTGAAGAGCTTCACCTGCTTCGATCCAGCGGTTGGTAAGCAGCATTTCCAGGGCCCGGCCCGGACCCACGGATCGAGGCACTGTCTGGGTGGCTCCGGCCGCGGGGATAATGCCCAACCCCACTTCAGGCAACCCGAACCGGGCCTCCTCTGAGGCGATAATGATGTCACAGCACATGGCGATTTCAATGCCTGATCCCAAAACGTAACCGTGGACCGCGGCGATGAGGGGTTGCGGAATACTTAAAAACAGCCCCCAAAGATCGCGGTCAAACCTCACCTCCCGGGCTGCGGTCGGAGGCGGTGCGGTTAGAAATTCAGTCAGGTCTGCCCCGGCGCAAAAAGCTTTTTCGCCTGCGCCGCTGAACAAAACCGCCATGACCTCTTCATCAAGCTTGATGGCGTTCAATACTTCATACAAATCGTCACGCATCTGAACGTTATGGATGTTCATTACCTGCGGACGATTCAGGGTCACATGAGCGACGCCTTTCTTTTTTTCATATATCAGCGTTTCGAAAGTATTCATTTTCCTTTAAACACGGGCTTTTTCTTTTCTCGGAAGGCCGTGATTCCTTCAGTGCGGTCTTCAGTTGTATGGATCAGGAAATATAGGTCCGCTTCCAGCCGCAATCCCTGCTCCAGGGTCATGTCAAGCCCTTTATGGATCGCTTCCTTGGCGTATCGCAAGGATATCGGACCTTTCGCAGCCAGGTCACGTGCCATCTCCATGGCGGTGGGCATCACTTCGCTTGATGGAACCACCCGGCTGACCAGGCCGACTCTCAGGGCTTCCGCTGCGTCTATGGTATTGCCGAGCAGGATCATCTCCAGGGCCTTTGTCCGGCCGACCAGGCGCGGCAGGCGCTGAGTTCCGCCGTCAAAAGCCATCTCGCCCCGGGCCGCCTGAGGCATGGAGAATCGGGCCGTCTCCGAAGCGATCCTGATATCGCAGGCCAAGGCTAGCTCCAGGCCCTGCCCGAAGGCATCCCCGTTTATGGCCGCAATGGTGGGCCGGTCAAAAGAACCCATGGTCGAAGCCACGGCCAGTTTTGAGACGAATTCTTCCCTGCCGTTAAATTTGGAATATTCCAGGTCACCGGTGCCTGCCGAGAAAAAATCATCCCCCTCACCGGTCAGGATAAGGACATTGATTTCACTGCCGAAACCTATTTCGCTCCTGACGGCTTTTAACTCAGCCGCGGTTTCCGCAGTAATGGTGTTTTTCTCGGCCGGCCGGTTTAAGGTAATGATGCCGATTGGCCCCTCTTTTTTGAATGTCAGTATTTGTCCGGTCATTATAAAATTTCGGTCCCTTTAAAAATAATCGGAAAGCGCTAAAGCCCCAGGTTGAAATATCTTGGCTGTTAGTTTAATAGACCTCTTAGCCTGGGGTCAAGAACATCTCGCAACGCATCACCAACAAAATTGAAAGATAGTACCATCAGAAAAATGGCCATGCCCGGCCGTTTCGCTTGTCTATCCCCCGGGATTTATCCAATGGCTTATGTCATCAAGATACGTTTCAGGATATTTCTTAAACGCTGAAAGTGAACAGCAGCGCCTGCTGCCGCCATTATCATTTTTCCGGCTTCAGCTTACTGTCTGCCACGGAATAAATCAGGCGGATCAAGACCTCTTAAGAACGAGTAATTTTGTTGAACTCGCGGAAAATGGCGATGAGTTCGGCTAAAAAAACAAAGTTCTTAAGAAGTCTTGATTGATCCGCGCCAAGATCATCTTGACACCCGGCGCCCCCTTGAACTAATGTTTGTTTCATCTTTCATGAATAACAGGAGAGAATATGGATGCAGGCCCTGAAAGGAATTAAGGTTCTGGATTTAAGCCGGCGGGTCTCCGGGTCTTACTGCGCCAAGCTCCTTGGAGCCCTGGGAGCGGAAGTCATTAAAATTGAAAGGCCCGGTCTGGGTGATGAAGCCAGACAGGAGGGGCCGTTTTTAAACGACAAGCCCCATCCGGAAAGGAGCGCCCTTTTCCTTTATTTAAATACCAACAAAAAAGGCATTACGCTCAATTTTGAGACCGAGGCCGGGGCCAAGATTTTAAAGGATCTGGTCAAGGACGCGGACGTTCTGATCGAAAATTTCAAACCCGGTTTTATGCCCGGCTTGGGCCTGGGTTATGAGAGCCTGGAAAAAACCAACCCCGGCCTGGTCATGGTTTCGATCACCGACTTCGGCCAGACAGGACCTTACAGGGATTATAAAGGCGGCCGGCTGGTGGGGTACGCCTTGAGCGGTTACATGTATATCAATGGAGATCCTGATCGCGAGCCCCTGGCCGGGGGCGGAGAACAGCCTGCTTACCAGGGCGGACTGCACGCCTACGCCGGTGTCATGGCCGCTTTGATTTCAAGGGAAACCACCGGGCAGGGACAGTATCTGGATGTCTCCATTATGGAGTGCATGGCTTCCATCCATCAATTCACAATCAATCGCTACGTTTATTCCGGTAAGATTCAAAACAGGGTCGGTAATCGTTATATGTATTCCCATCCAATTACCATTTATCCCTGTAAGGACGGGTATGTTTCCATCGCGCCGAGCATGGATGACCAGGCTGAAAGATTGCTGCTTCTCATGGAGATGCCTCACCTGCTGGAGGATCCCAGATTTGAAACGGGATTTCACCGTTTGGCCCACGCGGAGGAATTTGATGAGCTGGTCCGGCCCTGGTTTCTTGAAAGATCAAAGGAGGAGATCGTTACATTATGTCAGGAATGGCGCGTCCCGGCGGCTTATGTAAACAATGTGGCCGACCTGCTCGAGGATGAACAGTATAAGGCCCGGGGTTACTGGGTGGAACTTGATCACCCCGAGGCAGGCAGGCGGCCTTATGCCGGGCCTCCTTTCAAGATGTCGGAAACACCGGCTGAATATGAAAGAGCGCCTCTTTTGGGTGAGCATAATGAGGAGATCTATCTGGGGCGATTGGGCTTGAGCCGGGGGGACCTGGAGAAGCTTAAGGAAAATGGTGTTGTCTAAAAGGAAAATTTAAGGAGTTGTTTTTCATGGGCGGTGCTTTGGATGGTGTGCGCGTACTGGATCTTACAAGGGTGTGGTCCGGGCCTTTGGCCGGACGAATATTGGCCGATTTGGGGGCGGAAGTCATACACATCACCGGCCGGGTGACTGTAATCGGGGCGGATTACCCGCCGGAGCTGGCAAAAATATTGGCGGTGTTCCCGGATAACGATCCCGGCGAAAGACCATGGAATCGAACGTCCTCCAATAATGATTTTCACCGGAACAAGCTCGGGATAACCTTGGAATTGAATACCCCTGAAGGTATTGATATTTTTAAACGCCTCGTTAAGGTCAGTGACGTGGTGCTGGAGAATTACAGCCCCAGGGTTATGCCCAATTTTGGCTTGGACTACCCGGTATTAACCCGGATAAATCCGGCCGTTATATTGTGCTCCATGCCCGGTTACGGGGCCACCGGCCCTTACCGGGACTGGGTTTCCTATGGCACTAACCTTGACCCCGCTTCGGGGCTGGCCAGTTTGATGGGATATCCGGGCCAAGAGGCGCATATGTCGGGTAACGCCTACCCCGATCCGGCGGCCGCCTTGCATGCCGCGGGCGCCATTCTGACCGCGCTGTTTCACCAGCGCCGGACAGGCCGGGGTCAGTATATTGATCTTTCCCAGGCCGAATCCGCCACCTGTCTTCTCGGTGAAGCTGTGCTGGGTTATGCTTTAAACGGAAAAATTCCGCCGCGTCTGGGGAATCGTCATCCTTTCCGGGCCCCCCAGGGCTGTTATAAATGCAAGGGCCATGATAAGTGGGTTGTTGTCGCCGTTTTCACGGACGAGGAATGGAAGTCCCTCTGTCAGGTTATGGACAAGCCGGACCTGGCCTATGATCCGCGGTTTGCGGATTCATCAAGCCGGTATGAAAATCATGATACACTGGATGAACTCATCGAGGCCTGGACCAGCCGGTACACCCATTTAGAAGCCATGCAGCTCCTTCAGGAAGCAGGCGTGCCGGCCGGGGCCGTGCTTAACGCCGCGGAACTGCTTGCCAACGAGCATTTGAATGAAAGAGGTTTTTTCGTGGAGATTGACCACCCGGAGGTTGGCCCGCGGAAATACACCGCCCTGCCGATTAAGTTTTCGAGGACCCCGGCAAAGCCAGGAAGACCCGCGCCTTGCCTGGGCGAGCATAACGAATATGTTCTTTCAAAAATCCTCGGGCTTTCAAAGGAGGAAATCGCCCAACTCGAGGCCAAGGGAATCATCGGCCATCAACCGGTTGACTAAGTCAAGCCGTATCTTGTAGCCCCGTCCTTATTAGTCGTGCCAAAGACTTTTCCTTCCTTTTCGAGCTTTTCAAGATGAGCCAGAACCGACCGGGCCGCCCTGGGAAGCAGGTCCCGGCCGTGCATCTTGAAATCCTCTTCGGAATATATTCTTTCGGCAATCTCATATGGGGTCAACGGTCCATTGGTTATGGCCTCGATGACCAACTTTTCACGCATCAGCCGATGGTCGTAATACCATTTGATTCGTTCACTGACTTTTTCCTGAATGAGCGGGCCGTGACCGGGGCAGATCATGGAAATATCAAAAGTCATCAGGTTTTCCAATGTTTTCATATACGCGATCATGTCGCCTTCGGGCGGTGAGATAATGGAAGTTCCCCATCCCAAAATGGTGTCGCCGCTGAAGAGAACTTTTTTATTTTCCAGATAGAGGCAGAGGTGATCTGAGGAGTGGCCGGGCGTATGAAGCACCCTGATTTTGAAATCGCCGATCTCGAGGAGATCGCCGTCCTCTAAATCACGGCCGAAAAGTTCCTCTTTGAAGCTGTCTTGAATGCGTCTGTGCGTTCTTTGGTGGCAAAAAATTTTTCCCCCGAATTTTGCCAGGAATGCCTCCAGACCCCGGTAGTGGTCACCGTGCGCATGGGTGATTACGGCCTTCTCAATGGACTTTACGCCCATGGCCGCAATCTTTTCCAATGGTTCGTTGTTTAAGCTGACAGCGTCCAGCACCAGGGCGCTGTCTCCGCTGGTCATGATATAGACATTCGTGGCCCTGTGAGGAGGCAGGGTTTCGATGGTCACGGGCAGGCAGTAAAGTCCTGGCAAGAGTTCCATGTTTTATTCATCCTTTCCTTTTTCCGGCGGAATTTCATCCGAAAGCTCTTTAAAATTCGGCCCTGTTTCCTCCACGATTTCCCTGGGAGTGCTGTCCAGTTTTAATTTTAATAAATCCGGCCGGGCGTAGTGCCCGGTCGTATCAAGCAGGTTTTTATGCCGGGAGATATCTTTCAGGTCGATTTCAGCTACGGCCATGTCTTCCCCCTCGGCTAGCGGTCCGGCCAGGTAACGGCCGTCCGGTGAAACCACGGCCGTGCAGTTTCCGCCCTTGAGATATTTCATGGAGGCGTCATCCGGAGCGAATTCCGCGCGCTGCTTTTCGCTGAGCCAGCAGGTGGCGTTGACAACAAAGGCCCCCGCCTCCCTGGCGTGGTGACGGATGGCGGCGTCTATCTGCCTGGACATGGATTCTCCGCCCATGGAGCCCGGGAAATGGGAACAGTGAATTTCTTCTCCTTTGGCCATCAGGGCGTAACGCGCCAGCGGCATATAATGCTCCCAGCAGATGAGCGCCCCGATACGGCCGACAGCGGTCTTAAAAACGGTCAGCCCGCTGCCGTCGCCCCAGCCCCAGATCATACGCTCATGATAGGTGGGCATGATTTTGCGCCTTTTCCCGGCAATGGAGCCGTCGGCGTCAAAAATGATCTGGGTGTTGTAAAGACTCCCGCCGTCTCGTTCGTTTACCCCCAGCACTACGACCGTCCCGGCTTTTTTAACGGCTGCCCCGACCGCCTCGGTGACCGGCCCGGGGACTTCCACCGCGTTATCGGTCAGGCGTGCAAAGAATTCGCCGATCATGATTGGAGGATTGAGCATGGCGAAATAGGGATAGTTGGGCACAATGGTTTCAGGAAAGACGGCCAGGCGGATATGTTCCCGGCCGCATTTTTCTATAATGGCAATGATCTTTTCCGTTGTGCCTTCCCGGTCAAAAAGGACCGGGGACAACTGCACCGCCGCCGCCCGAAAGACGGTTTCCGCAATCTCCATGGCGCTTCCTCCGCATTATCAGATAACTTCTTCTTTTTTAAGCGTCTCAAATTCTTCCCCGGAAAGCCCGAGCAGATTTTGGGCCACTTCCAGATTATGCTGCCCCAGGTCCGGACTGGCCTTTTCAATCTGGCACGGGGTTCGGGAAAATTTCATCGGCGTGCCCACGACCTTGAGCTTCCCGGCGCGTGGGTGTGCGACCTCGCGAACCATGTCCCTGGCCTGAACGTGAGGGTCATTCACGACCTGTTCGATATTATTGACCGGACCGCACATGACGGCATGCTCATCCAGAGTCTCCAGCCAGGCCTGCGTCGTGCGGCTGCGCATGACATCGTTCATCTGTTTTTCAAAGAAGGCATAGTTCTTGAGCCTTGCTCCGAGCGTGTTTAGCCGTTCATCCGTAATCCAGTCTTCTTTGCCGGCCGCGCGGCAAAAATTCTTGAAATCATTGTCGGCAAAGGCGATGAGCACGATCGAGCCGTCCTGAGTCTGAAAGATCTGGAAAGGCGTCAGCAGGGGATGTCTCGATCCTAAAGGTTTGGGGATCTCCCCGGAGGCGAAATACCTGGCGCAGGCGTTTTCGCACA
>CAZVRN010000146.1:0-7836 GCA_964629485.1 uncultured Thermodesulfobacteriota bacterium
TCGGCCAGGACCCTAACTGGGGACGGATTATGATGGCCTTGGGTAAAAGCGGGGCTGAGTTCGATCCTGAAAAAGTGGATATTACTTTTGATCAGGAAGCCCTGGTGCGCGGCGGCAGGCAGGTGGGTGATGAATCCACCGTGGCCCGGGTTATGCACCAAGACGAGTTTTCCGTATCCGTGAACCTGGGCGGCGGTTCGGGACAGGCTGAGGTGCTTACTTGCGACTTCTCTCACGATTATGTGAGCATCAACGCTGATTACCGGAGCTGAATCCTTAAATTTTCCAGCCGGATATAAAGCCGTCTTGCCCGCGCAGGACGCGCTTTTACTTTCAGAGACCCCGAATTGTTTACTCCCGGCCCTGAAAATAAATTGAACATATGTTCAAAAAAAGACTTGACAGTTGTTCTTGTAAGCCTTATGTTATGAACAGAGGTTCATAAAGGAGAAGGATATGCCCCGACCGCGAAAGTTCAGAAGGGTTCAAGCTCATCCCGAAATAACATATTTTAAACCGCAGGGAGTTCCCCTTAGAAATCTGGGAGAGGTAAATATCCCGGTCGAAGGGCTCGAAGCCCTGCGGCTGGCTGACCTCGAAAAAATAGATCATGAACTCGCCGCCGCGGAAATGGGAATTTCCCGGCCGACTTTCAGCCGGGTTTTATCGGCGGCTAGAAATTCGGTGGCCGACGCCTTGGTCAATGGGCTGGCTATTCGCATATCCGGAGGTGATTTTTTCATCCGGGGCGGACCCAGGGGCGGTCATGGCCGCCAGGGTAATCAGCGGCGTGGCCGGGGAGGCCGCGGCAATGGTGCGGGGTATTGAAAAATACGATGCTTGTTTTTGGAAATATTTTTGTTATTCATGATTCCGGCGCCGATTTATTTCAGCGCCTTTAAAGAAGGGAGGCTTTAAAATGCCAGGATATGATGGAACCGGTCCCAGGGGTCAAGGACCCATGACAGGCAGACGTTCCGGGCTTTGCGGTTCTGGAAATTCTAATGACCGTCAAAGTTCAGCTTTGGGTGTCGGCCGCGGTGGCCGGCCCAGGGGCGGCGGCAGGGGCCGCAATGCCGGCGGTTCTGGCCGGCGGCAGGGTTTACTGAACCCGCGTAAGGCTGGAACCTCTGCTCGCCGGGGCTCTGAAGGTTAGGTCTTCAGAACCTGAGTCGAGAGCTTTCAGCACAGCCGAGCGATCTGGAAATTCGTTTGGCTGAAAGGGAAAGAAGTGAACTAAAGAGATAACTTTAAATAAAAACCGGCCGGTTTTTGCGGCCGGTTTTTTATATGTGCTCCTTGCAGAAAAGAAATTTTGAGACCTCTTGAAAACCAGTAATTTTGTTGAAATCGCCAAAGCCGACAATGAGTTCAACTAAAGGATGAAGTTCTTAAAAGGTCTCATTTTTTAAAAGATCGCGGAGGCTTATTCCCATCTCACCTTGATAGGTTTGCGGTCAACCGCTCGTAGATACTTGAGCCTTGGATACCCCAGAACCAGTACGCTGTAAACCTTGTGGTCAGGCGGCAGGTTCAACGCCTCTATGAGCGGGGGATAGGCGTTGGCCCCTGCCTCGAAAAGCCCGATGTAACATGTCTCCAGGCCCATGGTCCTGGCCGCGAAAACTACTGTTTGCGCCGCGATGACACAGTTATCTTTCGGGGTGCTGGTTAACTGTGGTGAGTGAAAAATCATGACCGCCGGGGCTTTGTGAAAGATGGGATCATAACCGGCTTCCCTGGCCATGACCAGCCGTTTCCTTGAGGTCACGGTTTGAAGCGTGTATTGGAAATCTTCCGGTAGTTCCTTGCCTTCCGCTTTAAGCTCCGCCGCTTTTTTCTCCACTTCATCGATCATGGCCTGGAAGAAATCAACATTCAAATCTGAGAGCTGCTTAATCCTCTCCGGATCGCGGATGATCAGTAGCTCAACGGTCTGAACATTACTCCCCGTTGGCGCGTAGCGGCAGATATCAGCCAGTGTCTCAAGGTCTGTCAAAGGGATTTCTTTTTCCTTGAAACTTCTGTGGCTTCGCCTCTGCCTGGTAAATTGAATAAATTCCTTGGTATCGAATCGAACATCTGTTTCATATTCAACAAACCCGTCCATGTCCATCTTATGATGCGTGATGGCCATGGTCGGACAAAGGGCGACACAATGGCCGCAGAGATTGCAGGTGTTCTCATCGGCGTGGGCTATGACCTCTCCCTCATGGACGCTGAAACTGAGCGCGCATCTGGCGACACATAAACCGCAGTTGGTGCATTTATCTTGATCAATAGAAACCCAACTCATTATTTTCCTCCAAAAATATTCTTTATTAAATTTACATATAAATTAGATTAATTTGTCAAAATTCGGAATGCGGGCCGGTGAAATTACTCTTGATTATCTTAACTCTTTTGCACCTGGATAGATAAACCTTGCCGTCTGAATATGTCAAGATATATTTTCCGGGCCGCCTGTTGGATCAAGTCTCAATAAATGGCAGCAGTAATGCTCGGCTCAGCCCGTAATTTTTGTGTTAAATGATTCAAAAAAAGCAAAATTAGCTAGAAATGAAGTATTAAGCGAAGATAGATTTATCTCTATAGTAATCCCCAAAAGAAAAGCTTCTGCCAGGCCGAAATCTTCTTGACATGTTTTTTCCCTCTTATTAATATGTTTTTATTCAGCGTAGCGTGTTAGGTTTTTTTATTCCCCGGGAGTTAATTTTATTATGGGGAAGGAGCAATGGCTCTGGTGCTGAGTTTTTCGACTTTTTGTTTGGCGTGATTCAAAATTTCGACAAGGGAAGTTCCAAACTCAGCCTGGACTTATTGCCGGTTGCCATTCGGCGGTGGTCAAGAATACTATCTAAATGATCCTCTTGTCCAGTCGGTGGTATTAGATCGGCCTTTGTTTTCATATAGGTCGGCTTGCTGATATTTATTTAACCGGTGATAACCAAACCAGGGTCCGTCTTTTTCATAATTCTAATCATTCGATCAATTGTTGATCAGGAAGTGTTTAAAGCGGCTTGGAGTCGTTGGTTCAGCTTTCAGGGAAACCAGGGACAAAGCTCTCAAGATCAGGTTTGCAGGGTTGAGTCAGGTTTTATTCGCTGCTGATGTATGACGAAGATTTTAAAAAGATGCTCGTTCTCCCGGATGGAGAAGCATTAACCCCTGGTTTTAAACCGGAACATGAGTAGAAAGACCCGGATTCTATTGGTTGCCGTCCCATGTGAAGAACCTTGGAAGGTCAGCCTGGCCGTCCGGGGGTTTAAATATTTTAACGGTAATCTTTAACCCTTTTTTAGGAGGAGGTAGTATGAGACAATTATTTACAACCAAGCAACGCTTTAAACTGCTATTGATAACCTTTTCCCTGGTAATCGGCCTGGGTCTTACTCTTGCCTCGACCGGCTTGGCCCGGGAGATCTTGAAAGGTGAGGACGTTTACAAGTTCACCGACAAAAACGCTGTATACGGTGGCACGTACCGATCATCCTGGGCGACTATCAGGTCTCTGGACCCGCATATGGAAACAGCAGCGGCTACCACCTCTTTCGCCAACATGACCTACAACGGCCTTATTCGCTTGGCGCCGCATATGGACAAGAAAGAGCTGGACCTGGCTAAAAGCTGGAAACGGGTTGATGAGCTCACTTACATCTTTAAGCTTCGCAAGGGAATACGTTTTCATAACATCCCCCCGGTCAACGGCCGTGAACTCACTTCAACAGACGTAAAATACAGCATTATGCGTATAGCCGGGAAATACGGCAAGAAGGCCCGGTTTGCTCACCGTTACTACTTTGAAGACAAACTGGAATCCATCGAGACCCCGGACCGATATACTATTGTTTTTAAAACCAAAGAGCCTTATGCGCCCTTTATCAATTATCTCGCCTCGGCCTGGACGAAAATCGTGCCTCGCGAGGCAGTGGAGAAATGGGGTAACCTGAAGACAAAGGCCATTGGAACAGGCCCCTTCATGCTCAAGGACTACGTGAAGGGTTCCCACATGACCTTTGTGAAGCACCCGAATTATTTTAGGAAAGGCCTGCCATACCTGGACGGTATTAAGGTTAAGTTCATGCCCAGGCCGGCCAGCTACCTGGCCGCGTTTCTGGCGCATAAAGTGGACGGCCAGGGCCTGTATTTTTTCCAGGTTCCGACCGTACAAAAGGAAGCTCCAAACGCGATTGTCTATGAATGGCCGGGGTGTTATATGAGAATTGTCAGGACCCCCCCTTGGATCGAAGGGAAAATACCGCTCAAGCCTCCTTTCAACGACAAGAGGGTAAGGCAGGCTATCGCCTATGCCATTGACAAGGTTAAGTTGCTCAAGCTTTCATGGAACGGGCTGGGGCAGGTGCAGATTGGCCCTGTGCCTTTGCCTTATAAACCTTGGGGATTGCCTCAGTCTGACCAGTGGCCGTATGATCCTGAAAAAGCCAAGAAACTGCTGGCTGAGGCCGGGTATCCCAACGGGTTCTCCTGCGAACTCATGACCTGGAATCTCCCCTATATGACCGGCCCGTCTCAGGTGATACAGCAGATGCTCAAGGAGGTAGGCATCAAAGTTCACATAAACGCCCTGGAGTTCGGCCAGTACTTCAACAAGACATACAGGTACAAGTACGAGATGGCCTTCCATATTACGACCGCCGGTTATGATCCTGAGGAATGGCTGGTTCCTTATTTCGGGAAGCTGGATAAATCCACTTACTACAAGTGGAGCAATCATGAGCTTTGGGACATGATAGAGAAACAGGCCCATATCATGGACAAAGCCAAGCGCGTGGCCTATATTCAGGAAATTCAACGAAAGGTTATGGATGAGGCCATGAGCCAGGCCATGTTTACCACAAACCGGTACTGGGCGGTCTGGCCTTATGTCCATATCAAGAATTATTTCCACCCGTCTTCAGCCTATACTTCCGAATCCTGGTGGATGGAGAAGCATTAGACGAAGCATGTAACTCGAGATCGATAACATTGTCGAAAAAATTAAATCACGAAGCGTCTCATACCAACAATCTTGGACGGTCGAACCGGTCGTCCAAGATTTTAATACCTTAATTGCACCATTTGGTCCTTTCTTTATTAATTTGAGGAGTGCTTCTTCGCCAGACATTAACAATAAAAAATAAGCCGCTGACCTTTTTATGGCTGGCGGCTGAAAAAAGAAAAACAGAGAGTGTGGTAAATGAGAAGGTATATCATTAGACGCATTTTATTAATTATCCCAACGGTTGCACTCGTTTCTTTCCTTGTTTTCTGCATCGTGCGTCTGATACCGGGAGACGCTGTGCAGTTAATGGTCGCTGAACAGGGATTTGCCGATGACACTGAGGAACTCAGGGCAATGCTCGGTCTGGACAAACCCCTTTTGACGCAATACTTTAACTACATGAATGGCGTTTTCCACGGCGATTTGGGAATATCGCTTTGGAGCGGAGAGCCGGTGATGTCTGAAATCACCCGGAGGCTGCCTCTCAGTTTTGAACTGGCCTGCATGGCCTTGCTATGGACTTTTTTAATGGGCGTGCCTATTGGAGTGATGTCCGCTTTAAAGCAGGACGGTTGGCTGGATTACATCATCCGGAGCTGGGCCATAGGCGGCCTGTCCATACCGGGATTTTGGATCGCCACGCTGATCCTGGTTTTCGGCGCCATCTGGTTCAAATGGGTTCCACCCATGGACTACATCCCCTTCAGGGAAAATCCTATTCAGAATCTTTCCCAACTGGTCGTCCCTTCCCTTGTCATGTCCCTGGCCATGTCAGCCAGCATCATGAGAATGACCCGGACCATGATGCTGGAAGTAATGCGGGAGGATTATATTCGAACGGCTAACGCCAAGGGACTTACCGGATGGGCGGTCGTCGTCCGTCACGCCCTGAAGAACGCCATGATACCGGTCTTGAGTATTATGGGGCTTCAACTCGCCTTTCTGGTCGGCGGCACGGTGATCATGGAGAGTATTTTTGTTCTGCCCGGCGTGGGCAAGTATCTGCTTGACGCTATCACCTGGCGTGATTATCCGGTCATTCAGGGGATCAATCTCTTCATCTGCACCCTGATTATTACCATCAATCTTACGGTGGATATTATCTACGGGTTCCTGGACCCCAGAATCCGGTATCAATAAAAAGTCAGAAGTTCGATTGTTTCAAAGGGGAAAAATATGAGCGAGGCTGCCAAAACCGTTACGGATTATCTTGAAGATGATTTTGATCTTCCCAAGAGACATCACTGGTTCCTGGACCTGTTGATTCAACTTGTGAAAAACAAGCCGCTTGGCGCTTTCGGCGGTTTTTTAGTTCTATTTATGCTTGTAGTCGCAATTTTTGCGCCGGTTATCGCCCCATATGGACCCAATCAGATGCACGGCGAGATGATAGTGAAACAGCCCAGCCGCACCTTCTATTTTGGCACCGACGCCCTGGCCAGAGATGTTTTCAGCCGTATCGTGTTCGGGGCCAGGGTCTCTTTACTGGTCGGGCTTGGTGCGGTTTCGTTAAGCATTACTCTGGCCACGATTGTGGGTATTTTATCCGCTTATATCGGCGGGGTTGTGGATACGATTATCCAGCGTTGTGTTGACGCTATGATGTCTTTCCCCTGGCTGGTAATCATGCTCACGGTCATGGCCCTTCTGGGCCCTGGCCTGGGCAACGTTATTTTGGCCCTGGGCATCGCCGGATTTGCCGGGAGCTCCCGCGTCATCCGGGGCGCGGTGCTCGGTATCAAGGAAAGTGAATATATCCTCTCGGCCAGGGCCACCGGCTGCAAGCAATGGGTCATCATTATTTATCACGTTCTGCCCAATGTGGCGGCCCCGATTATTGTTCTGGCCACTCTCGGGCTGGGCAACGCCATTCTGGCGGAATCTGCGCTGAGCTTTTTAGGTTTCGGCGTACCGCCTCCGGCGCCCTCATGGGGGAGGATGCTCAGCGGCGACGGCCTTGACTATATGCTTCAAGCCCCTGGTCTGGCCATCTTCCCGGGCCTGGCAATCAGCATCGCCGTTTTTGGATTCAATATGCTCGGTGACGCCTTGCGTGACCTTCTTGATCCGAGGCTGCAAGGTACGGGTGGAGGCAGGAACTAGTTGCTTTAATTAAAAAGTTAAGGCTTTTTAAGAAGTAATTTTATTGAAACTGCGGCAGGCGAAAATTTAGTCCGCAAGAATAGTAACGATTCATTAACCAAGCAGGGTCAGGCTGAAAATGGCCATGTTGCCAAGCGCATGAATCGTGATTGGAACCATCAGGCGCCCTTCCAGTTCATAAGCCAGAGCGAAGACAATGCCTCCTGCTGATTGGGTCAGGGGAAGGGCGGTGCCTTTTGAATGGGCGGCCACAAAGAACAAGGTGCTTATAAGAAGGGCCGGCAGCACGCCCCACCGTCTCAAAAACCCGTATACGATTCCCCGGAAAAAAATTTCTTCAGCCACCGGTGCTGCTGCTCCGCCGACTATAAAATACACAATCAGCTCACCGGTCTTTCCGGGCATGGGGGGTTGGAGAAGTTTCAGGGGGTTGACGCCGACGGCGTAAATAACAGCCATACATATCGCAGCGGTCAGTCCAAAACCCGCAGACCAGACCAGTCCCTTGGCAAGGCCTGGCAATATTTGATCCTTTGCCAGGCCAATGGATGAAAGGCCCCCGCTCCAGTGATAAATCATCAGGAGAATAAGCGTCATTTCCACCAGACGCACTACGCCGACCACGGCGATCGGGAAAGGTAAGCCTGCCGGAATGACAGCCCTGACTGCCGTTTCAACCAGGAAGATAATGATGATGCTTGAAAGCAGGATTTTTACTTCAATTTTTTTTG
>CAZVRN010000147.1:0-7835 GCA_964629485.1 uncultured Thermodesulfobacteriota bacterium
AAGTTTTTCTTTCTTTGGGTTCGTGCGGGTCAATTCAGGAAGACCTGGCCATAGGCAACATCGTGCTGCCTCTGACCGCGCTTTCCGAAGAGGGAACTTCAGATCACTATCCCCTGAAGGATGGCCCCGCCTCAGCGGACCCTGAGTTAACAGACTATTTGGCCCGGTCTCTTGCAGAAGAGGGGCTGAATTTTCGGGCGGGCCGGATCTGGACCACGGATGCCCCTTTTCGTGAAACAAGAGAAAAAATTCAAAGTTATGCCTCACAGGGAATTCTGGCGGTGGACATGGAGGCTTCAGCGCTCATGACCGTGGCCGCCTTCAGAGACCTGTCTTTCGCCGGGCTGATGGTTGTTTCCGACGAACTCAGGCCTGAAAAACATATTTTTGGTTTTAATTCGCCAGAGCTGACCGAAGGTCTGACCAATGCGGCGAAAACGATAATGAAAGTTTTGCAATGAACGCTGAATCCATCCTCGCCATTGATATCGGAGCAGGGACCCAGGACATCCTGATCTATGATCCAGGCCAGCCCATGGAAAATGCAGTTAAGCTGGTGCTTCCCTCGCCGACCCGCATCGCTGCTCGTCGTATTCGCAAAGTGACTGAAAGAAAAAAAACCTTATTCCTTTCCGGACAGGTCATGGGAGGCGGAGCGGTAAGCAAAGCCATACAAAACCACATCAGACAAGGCCTGGAGGTTTACAGTCTTGAAGGCCCGGCCTTAACCATTCATGATAACCTCGACTACGTACAAGAGATGGGAGTGGAGCTGGTCGAGGCGCCACCGGAAAAGGAAGCAGTTGAAGTTCAGCTTGGTGATATTGACATTCAGGCGCTTTCAGAAGCCCTGGCTCCTTTCGAGGTAACAGTGCCCGAAACAACGGCCATAGCGCTTCAAGATCATGGTTTTTCTCCCAAGGCCAGCAATCGTCTTTTAAGATTTTCAGAATGGCGGCGTTTCCTTGAAGCAGGCGGGAAAATCAAAGACCTGCTTTACACCGCCCCGCCGGGACGGCTTACCCGGATGGCAGCGGCTCTTAAGAGCAGGCCAGGAGCCTTCCTCATGGACACGGGCGCAGCCGCCCTGCGCGGGGCTATTCTGGATGATTTTGCAAAAAAACATCTTGCAAACGGTGTTATCGCACTTAACGTGGGCAACAGTCACACGGTGGCCGCGCTGGTCAAAGGCGATCGCGTCTGGGGAATTTACGAACACCACACCCGTCTCTTAAACCCGGCCATGCTTGACGATCAAATCAGGCGTTTTGCCCAGGCAGATTTAACCCATAAGGAGGTCTTTGAACAAAATGGACACGGAGTGGCCTATAACCCCGATTACCGCAAAATGAAAGCTTTTGAACATATTATCACCACCGGCCCCCGTAGAGAAACGGCGGCGAATATCGGGCACCCAGCCGCCCCTTTTGGAGAAATGATGCTCTCCGGCTGCTTCGGACTGATCGAAGCTGTTCGGCAATACCGGGATCAAGGGGTTTAATATGGCGAAAGACAACGAAGAAATAAAACGGAGGATCGAAACCCTTAGGCAGGAGATCGAACGACATAATCGCCTCTACTACCAGGAAGACGCGCCTGAAATTACTGATGCAGAATACGACCGTCTTTTTAATGAACTGAAAGAACTGGAAGCGGCCCATCCCGACCTGATTACTCCTGATTCGCCGACGCAGCGTGTCGGGGCCAAGCCCGCGGAAAAATTCGCGCCGGTGGAACATTCTGTGCCCATGCTCAGCCTAGATAACGGGTTCA
This sequence comes from uncultured Thermodesulfobacteriota bacterium, assembly GCA_964629485.1. Lineage (GTDB taxonomy): Bacteria > Desulfobacterota > Desulfarculia > Adiutricales > JAFDHD01 > JAFDHD01. The sequence goes on from CAZVRN010000147.1 coordinate 1,774, forward strand.
AGCCGGAAGACGTGCTGGAATTCGACAAACGAATCAAGCGGTTTTTAAATACATCCGAAGAAATTTCATACATGGCTGAACCAAAGATCGACGGGCTGGCCGTGGCGTTGGTTTACGAAGGCGGACAACTGGTCTCGGCTTCCACGAGGGGCAACGGGTACGTGGGCGAAGACATCACCGGGAATATCAAAACCATCCTGACCGTGCCTCTTAGCCTGACCCCAAATAAGGAAAAACCTTTTCCCGATCGTCTTGATGTGAGGGGTGAGGTTTACATGCCTCTGGAAGATTTCATCCGCCTCAACCAAAGGCAAGAGAAAAAAGGATTACCTCTTTTTGCCAATCCACGCAATGCAGCGGCCGGGTCCTTAAGGCAGTTGGATCCCCGGATCACGGCCACGCGGCCGCTCAATATTTTCTGTTACGGCGTGGCCAGGCCTGAACTTCTGGGAGTTGCGACACAGCTTGAACTCCTCAAACTTTTAACCAGTTGGGGTTTAAGGGCCTATAATCCTGACGCCTCGGTATGTGAGTCAATCAGGGAGGTTCTTGAATTTTACGAACGTCTTGAACAGCGCCGACATGAGCTGCCTTATGAGGTGGACGGACTGGTCATCAAAGTAAATTCTCTCGACCTGCAAAATCGATTGGGGACGACCGCACGCAGCCCCCGCTGGGCCCTTGCCTTTAAATTCCCCCCGGAGACGGCAAAAACCGTGGTCGAGGCTATTGAAGTTCAGGTCGGCCGAACCGGGGTCCTGACGCCGGTCGCCCATATGAAACCGGTGTCGGTCGGCGGGGTTATGGTCCATAGAGCCACGCTTCACAATGAAGATGAAGTCAGGCGTAAGGACGTACGGGTCGGTGACACCGTCATCATCCAGCGGGCCGGTGATGTGATTCCCGAAGTCGTGCGGGTCTTAAAAGAAAAGAGGCCGCAAGGAGCCGTTCCGTTTTCCATGCCTGAAACCTGCCCGGTCTGTGGTTCCGAGGTGGTCCGGTTACCCGGCGAGGCGGCGCACCGATGCATTAACGCCACCTGTCCTGCACAGATCAAGCAGCATCTTTTTCACTTCGCGTCCAAGGATGCCCTGGATATTGACGGTCTGGGTCCAAAACTGATCGATATGCTGGTGGACCGCGGCATGGTCAAAAATCCGGCGGATTTGTATTTTCTTACGCTCGAACAGTTGGCCGGACTGCCCCGCATGGCTGAAAAGTCAGCTCAAAACCTGCTGGATGCCCTGGAGAGAAGTAAAAATACGACTTTAGAGCGATTTATTTTCGCTCTTGGAATTCGCCATGTTGGCAGTCACCTGGCGCGTATTCTGGCTGAACACTACGGCGCCCTGGAACCGCTTCTAACGGCCAGAGCCGAAGAGCTCGAAGCGATTTACGAAATTGGACCCGAGGTTGCTCAGAGTATTGTTAGTTTCACGGCTAACCCGCAAAACCAGGAACTGCTGAAGAGACTCACCGCTCCAGAAATCGGCATAACTCCTCAACCGCCGGCCAGGACAGAGACCGGCTCCAGGTTATCCGGGAAATCCCTGGTCCTGACTGGTACATTGAAGACAATGACGCGGGAGGAAGCCAAAGCTCGTATTCAAGCAGCAGGCGGCCGGGTTGCGGGCAGTGTGAGTAAAAAAACGGATTATGTGGTCGCGGGAGAAAACCCGGGCAAGAAATTGACCCAGGCCATAGAATTAAACATAACCATTTTAAACGAGGAGGAATTTTTAAACCTGCTTAAGGAGTGAGCCATGGCCAAAATAAGAGCCCACTTGATTATTTCCGGAAGAGTGCAAGGAGTATATTTTCGTTATTCAACTGAACAGGAAGCGACCCGGCTGGGTCTGACCGGCTGGGTGCGCAACCTTCGCAGCGGTGAAGTCGAAGCGGTTTTTGAAGGGTCAGAGAAAGAGGTGGAGGAGATGGTCAGGTGGTGCCATCATGGTCCGCCGGGCGCGGTGGTACGGGAAGTCAAGGAGGAGCGCGGCCCGGCCACCAATGAGTTCAGCCGATTCACCATAGCCTATTAACCGAACAGCCGGGTCATATCCGATACTTGACACTCGAAGCTGTTTCCATTATTTTGCCTAGACTGAAAAAATTTTTCATTCAAAGAGGTGTTATGCTCAAACAGCGTAAACTGGTTTTTCTAATAATCCTCAGCGTTTGTTTTTATCCGGCCATAAGCGGATGCATTCTCTGGCAAAGAGGCACTTCTGACTCCTTGAACCAGATCGAATTGAACCAGGCCGCTCTCAAAAAAAGAGTGGCCGTCATGCCTTTTCAAAACAATACCGACGTAGGCACTGCTGAATTAGGCCGCCGCATATCCAGTGCGATAGCTGAAAAACTGGCCAACACAGGAAAAATTATTGTAGTTCCCCGGAAAGAGGTAGAGGCTTACATGAGTGCTCGTGGAATTTTGCTGCCATTAACCCAAAATACCGCCATGCTTGTTGGACGCGGGTTGAAGCTCAACGCAGTTGTCACGGGCGCTATTTCCGGGATTGACGTAATCAGTAAAAGGACGGGATGGCGTATTCTTATTCCCATCCTAAAAAAACAGGAATATATTTCGGCCAGCTTGGTAACCAGATTAATTGATGTGGAAAATGGAACCTTCCTCATGGCCGAGGCCGGTACGGGCGACACGGCCCACGGAACAACTGAAGACCTGGAATGGATCGGCAGTTCAAAACATGAAACTCTGAGTCAAGAAGACGTTAACAGAAGCCTCAACCTGGCCATTGATTCGCTGACCAGGAGTCTCCTGGAGACCCTGATCAGGGCCCCCTGGAAGGGATTTATCAAGAGTGTTTCCCGGTCAACCGCCACGATATACGCCGGAAAGGATGTCGGCGTCAAACCGGGGGACCGGTTTGTGGTTTATGACGTCGCGGAAAAGATTACCAACGTCGTTGGCAAGACCTACCTTATCCCGGGTAAAATCAAGGCAACGCTTGAAGTAACACGAGTCATGGACAACATCTCTGAAGCTAAAATTATTTCCGGACAGGTTCTGGCCGGCGACGCTGTACATTTTGCAGGTTAAGATCTGACTAAATTGTTTTGGGCGAATTTATTGTCAACAATAATTTAATCAGGTTTATCATTTTCCGTGGTTCTTAAAAGCATTTCCCGGGCTGTCGCCAGAGTCCGGGCCGAGGGTTTGAGCCCCCCCAGCATACGCGCTATTTCTTCAACACGTTCATTTTCTGATAATTTTCGAATATCAGTCACGGTGCGCCTGCCCCTGACCTGCTTAAAAACCAGGTGGTGATGCGGGGCAAACACGGCGATTTGAGGCAGATGAGTGATACACAATACCTGATGAAATTCGGACAATTCTTTGATTTTACGTCCAATAACCTCGGCCACCCCTCCGCCTATCCCGGAATCGACTTCATCAAATATAAGTGTTTGAATTTTTTCCTGGCCCGCAAGCAAAGCCTTCAGACCGAGCATGATCCGACTTAATTCTCCGCCAGATGCGATGCGGGCCAGGGGTTTGAGTTCTTCGCCCAGGTTAGGTGAAATCAAAAACTCCACCTCATCCAGCCCCGCCGGGCCTGGATCGGCAGAAGATAACTTCTCACTGAAGCGAATCTGAAAGTCCAGGTGAGGCATGCCAAGGGTACGAAGCTCCTTTGCCACAGCGGCTGACATCCGATTGGCCGACTCCCTCCTTCGTGCACTTAAATATTCTGCCTGCCTGCGCGCCGCTTTCCTCAATTTCTCGGTTTGTTCTTCCGCTTCCTTAAGCTCACGCTCCCTTTCAGAAAGCTGTTCCAGATCCGCCCCGGCTCTACGGCCGAAGTCCATGACATCTTTCAGTGTGGGTCCATACTTCCTTTTCAAGCGATTCAGGAGCGTGAGCCTTTCTTCGATTTCTTCCTGCCGGTTCGGGTCAAAGGTCAACTGGTCCAGGTGATCACGCAGCATTTCGGCTGTATCAGTTATTTTATAGTAGGCATCTTCCAATTGAGATACCTGGGGAGCCAGCCGGTCATCGATGGCAGAAGCTCTGGTCAGTTCAGACCGAACAGCATCCAGCATCTCGGTTAGCGAACCTGTCCGGCCATAAAGCCGCTCATAGCTCTCCTGTACCGCGTTAAATATTTTTTCCGCATTCCTGATCAATGTTCGCTCCTGCTCCAATTCTTCATCTTCATTGGGAGCCAAAGCGGCGGCCTCAATTTCATTAACCTGAAACTCATAAAGTTCAGCCTTTTCGCGAGCGTGCCTGAGCTTTTTTTTAAGGTTTGAAACCCTGTCTTTGGATAGGCTGAGTTCCTGATGAAGCGCAGCCATTTGCGCGCGCGCTTCCATGAGGCCGCTGTACTGGTCAAGCAGAAGAAGCTGTACTTCCGGATCTAAAAGACGCTGATGTTCATGCTGGCCTGAAACATTGACCAGCTCCCGCCCCAGCCGCGTCAATTGAGTCAAAGTTGATAAGGCACCGTTGATGTAAACACGATTACGCCCAGAGCGGCTGACAACACGACGGATTAATATTTCCCCGCCCGGGGGCAAATCCAGTCCCGCGTGGGGATCGACGACCGTCACATCCGAAGGTAAGGTAAAGACAGCCTGAACTTCAGCCTCATCACTGCCATCCCGAATGAGGTCGGCCGAAGCCCGCCCACCAAGGATAAGATTGACGGCACCGACAATAATAGATTTCCCGGCCCCTGTCTCCCCGGTCAGGATATTAAAGCCTGGTCCGAAACGGAGTTCCAGTCGCTCGATCAAGGCAAAATTATTAATAATCAGGTCTAAAAGCATGACCGGACTTAAGGCTGGCCCGCAAAACGATTCCGAATCATTCCTCTGTTGTAACCCGCAGCACTTCCTGGTAGGTTGTAACTCCCTGAAGCATAAGGCGCAGGGCGTTCTCCCGCAAAGTGCTCATCCCTTCACTCTTCGCCACGGCACGTAAAGCCGAGGCCTCCTGCCCCATCAAGGCCATCTGTTTGAGTTTTTCAGAAAAAGGCATTACCTCAAAAACAGCACGGCGGCCAAAATAACCCGTCCCCCGGCACCTCTCACAGCCACGGCCCCGGGCGAGCTTCAGCCGCCCAGAACTTCCATTAACCTTAATTTTAAGCCCCAAACCCTGAACCTCCTCCCGAGTCAGATAAAACTCTTCCTTGCAGTGTACACAAACGCAGCGCAAGAGCCGTTGAGCTTCCACTCCGATTAGAGTCGAGGCCAGCAGAAACGGCTGAACACCCAGATCGGTCATGCGGGTTATGGCTAAAGGTGCATCATTGGTATGCAGGGTTGAAAGAACCAGGTGCCCGGTCAAGGCGGCCTGGACGGCGTATTCTGCGGTTTCGGTGTCCCGCAGTTCGCCGATCATGATAATATCAGGATCCTGACGTAAAACATTACGCAAAATGCCAGCAAAGGTAATATCCACCTGGGGCTGAATCCCTATCTGGTTGAAATCCTCAAATATCATCTCGATGGGATCTTCGATGGTCGTTATATTTTTTTCCGGGCTTCCAATATAGCGCAATGTGGAATACAGGGTTGTGGATTTACCACTGCCTGTGGGGCCGGTAACCAGAATGATTCCGTGGGGCCGGCTGATGAAATCCTTATATTTAATCAAATCAGAAGGGGTGAAGCCGAGATCCTCCACATCCTGAAACAGAACCTCTGGGTTTAATATGCGTAAAACCACCTTCTCGCCAAAGGCCACAGGCACGGTCGAGACCCGAATCTCGGCCTCCTGTCTCTGGTGTTCAATCTTGATCCGACCATCCTGCGGCCTTCTCTTTTCGGCAATGTCCAACCGAGACATCGTTTTTATCCGGGAGACAATGGCCGAATGGATCGTTTTGGGCAGGCGATAGACGTTATGCAGTATTCCGTCAATCCGCAGCCTGATGAGGGTCTCGTTGCGCTTGGGTTCTATGTGGATATCACTCGCCCTCTGTTCAAAAGCATAACCGAAAAGGTAATCAACCGCGTTCTTTATATGCTGATCGGTGGCCTGGATTTCCTCAGTTGATCTCAGGCGAACGTATTGTTCCAGGTTGCCC
>CAZVRN010000148.1:0-7811 GCA_964629485.1 uncultured Thermodesulfobacteriota bacterium
TCAGTGAGCTTTACTTTATCCCAATTTTTATCCAGGGACTGCCATTTCGGGGGGGGGAGGTTAAATTTTTGAGCCGTGACCTTTACCGCTTCTCCCGGGGCCAATGTGATGGTCGGTTCGGTCGTTGTCGGTATGGAGGTCGTTGTGGTGCTGGCAGTGACGGTTGTTGCCAATGGTTTGCCTGAAGAAACCGGCAGGGGTGATGTCTCCGGGGACTTTGTTCGGTCAGCCCGTGCAGGAAGCCGCTTTGATTCGGCCTTGGCCGTCTTTATCTCAAACTGCCCCGGCTTCAGGATAACGGGTTTATAAATTTTATTTTGACCCTGCGGTGGGGTGAGGCTTGAGGGTTGCCACGAGCGTTGAAGCCCCAGCACGGCAAAAGACAAGGCCGTGCCGGATAAAAGAATGATTAAAAAAATCTTAAGACCGATTCCAGAAAACAGGCGGGATACTGGCCTTTGGGTTTCTGGATCGTCCTTATGCGTCATGAAGAGGCCCTCAGGAATTTGAAAATAATTTTAAATTGTTGTATCATGAATACCCAGAAATGGCAAGTTTAAAGAGAAGTCGGCCAAAGCAGGCGTTTTGTCTCTTTGGCCGCTTCTTGCCACAAATGGATATATTACCCGGAACTTTTTTGGATAATGTCTTTATGAACAAGCAAGAAATTAGCGCAAAGATTGATGCGGGCGACATAGATCATATTGAAATTCCGGAGGAATTACCTCTCCTGGCCACCAGGGAAGTAGTGATCTTTTCCAATATGATCCTGCCTTTATTTATCGGGCGGAAAGCCTCCATCATGGCAGTTGAAGAGGCCATGTCCAAAGATCGTCTTCTCTTGCTGGCCACCCAGAAAGATCAGACCCTTCAGGAACCCGGCCCGGACGATATATATAAAGTTGGTACCGTGGCCATGGTGATGCGGGTGCTCAAGCTGCCAGACAGCCGGCTGAAGGTGCTCATCCAGGGATTGTCCAGGGCCCGGATTAAGGGGTATGTTCAGCGTGAACCCTTCATGCGTGTCCGCTTAAAGTGCCTGCCGGAGAGAGCCGAGCCCAGGATGACCCTTGAAGTCGAAGCCTTGATGCGCAATGTCCGCGATCAGAGCGAACAGATATTATCCCTCAAGGGCCTTTTATCCACCGAAGTGGAGTCCATTCTCAACAGCGTCGAGTCTCCCGGGCGGCTGGCCGACCTGATCGCCTCCAACCTGCGGCTCAAGATTGAATCCGTCCAGGAAATTCTTGAAATTATCGATCCGATCAAACGATTGAACCGGGTCAACGATCTCCTGCAAAAAGAACTTGAGGTTTCAACCATGCAGGCCAAAATCCAATCTGAAGCCCAGGAGGAAATGAGCAGGTCTCAGCGGGAATATTATCTCAGGGAGCAAATTCGGGCCATCAAGCGCGAACTGGGTGACACCGATGACCGGATGGAAGAAATCCTTGATTATCAGGATAAGATCACCCAGGCCAAGATGCCTGAGGCAGTGCGGAATGAGGCCTTCAAACAACTGAACCGCCTGGAACAGATGCACCGGGACGCGGCCGAAGCCTCTATTGTCCGCACCTATTTGGATTGGCTGGTCGAGCTGCCCTGGACAAAGCACACCCGGGACAAGCTGGACATCATAAAGGCCAAGGAGATACTCGATGAAGACCACTACGGTCTCGATAAAATCAAGGACCGTATCCTGGAATTTCTGGCTGTCCGCAAACTCAATAAAAAAATGAAGGGGCCCATCCTGTGCTTTATCGGCCCTCCGGGGGTGGGAAAGACCTCGCTGGGCCAGTCAATCGCTCGAGCCCTGGGGCGAAAATTCACCCGCATCTCCCTGGGCGGGATGCGCGATGAGGCGGAGATTCGGGGGCATCGGCGAACCTATATCGGGGCTATGCCGGGACGAATCATTCAAGGCATAAAAAATACCGGCGCCAATAATCCCGTCTTTATGCTGGACGAGGTTGATAAAATCGGAACGGACTTCCGCGGCGACCCTTCTGCGGCCCTGCTTGAAGTACTCGACCCGGAACAGAACCATTCCTTCTCGGATCATTACCTTAACCTTCCCTTTGACCTTTCCAAAGTCATGTTCATTACTACGGCAAACGTGATTGATCCTGTCCCCCCGGCCCTTGAAGACCGGATGGAAAAAATCTATCTGGCCGGATACACCGAGGATGAAAAACTGGCCATAGCCCGAAACTATCTCCTGCCCAGGCAGTTAAAAGAAAACGGCCTGTCTAAAAAACACCTCGTCATTTCAGATGGGGCCATTCTCAAGGTTATCAACCAGTACACCGAGGAGGCCGGGCTCCGGAATCTGGAACGAAGACTCGGGGCAATCTGCCGCCGGGTGGCCCGGTACATCGCTGAAGGCAAGAAAGGCCCGTTCAAAATCACGGGAGGAAACCTCCACCGTTACCTTGGGGCGCCGGAATTTTTGCCCGAGCCGGGTCAGGAACAGGGTGAGATCGGGGTGGCCACCGGTCTGGCCTGGACCCAGGCCGGGGGAGAACTGCTTTATATCGAGGCCTCCACCATGCCGGGTAAAGGAAACCTGACCCTGACCGGCCAGCTTGGGGACATCATGAAGGAAAGCGCCCAGGCCGCGTTGAGCCTGGCGCGTTCCAGAGCCAAGAAACTTAACCTGGACCCGGAGTTTTACGAGAATCTGGACATTCACATTCATGTGCCCGCTGGAGCCATTCCAAAAGACGGTCCGTCAGCCGGGGTGACCATGGCCGCGGCCCTGATTTCAGCCCTGACCAAGAGGCCGGTGCCTCGGGATATTGCCATGACCGGCGAGATCACCCTGAGAGGCAAAATTTTACCTGTTGGCGGGCTGAAGGAAAAATCCCTGGCCGTTCTCAGAACCGGCTATATCCACCGTGTGATTATCCCGGAGCAGAACCGGAAAGACCTGGCCGAACTCCCTCAAAAAGCCAGGCGAAAGCTGAAGTTTCACCTGGTGAGAGATATGGATCATTTCCTGGATTTGATTTTCCCGGAGCCGAAGAAGAAAACCCGGGCCGGGTCCAGAGGGAAAAAGGATAAAAAGACCGCGACCTGAACTAGCTCGAAACTCGAAAGGACAATCCATGACCACTACCGCCATCGCCTATGCGGACTGTCCAGCCGGGATCAGCGGCGACATGTTTCTGGCCGCCTGCCTGGACCTGGGGCTGCCTCTTGAAGTCCTTGAACAGGAACTGGCCAAAATCGACCTGGCCGGTTACCGTCTTGAAGCGCGGACCGAGCTGAAGCAGGGGCTGTCCGCGCACCGTTTCCAGGTCCACCTGGAACCCGGCCGGCACCGCCACCGCACTCACAAAGACATTCAATCCATTATTTCAGAGGGGGATTTGTCGACCCGGGTCAAATCCGGCGCCCTGGCCGTTTTCAAAAGGCTGGCTGAAGCCGAAGGCCGAATCCACGGCCTAGACCCGGGGGAGGTCCGCTTTCATGAAGTCGGGGCCGTAGACTCCATCATTGACGTGGTCGGCGCATGCGTGGGCATGGAATATCATGGAATCTCCACGCTTTACGCTTCTTCCCTGCCCCTGGGTTCAGGCTGGGTCCAGTCCGGCCACGGCCGCCTGCCTCTTCCCGCCCCGGCTACCCTGGCCCTCCTCAAGGGAGTTCCGACCTACGGGACAGAGTTGAAGGCCGAACTGGTTACTCCAACCGGCGCGGCCATCCTGGTGCATTACGCAGCCGGGTTCGGGCCCATGCCGGCCATGACCATCTCCGGGGTGGGGTATGGGGCCGGCGCGCGGGACCTGCCGGACCGGCCCAACATCATGCGCCTGGTATTAGGCCGGGCAACGGAGAAGGCTACGCGGGAAAAACTCGTGGTGGCTGAAACCAATCTGGACGACATGAACCCCGAAATCCTGCCTTATATCATAGACCGTCTCTTCGAAACCGGCGCGCTGGACGTGTGGCTGACCTCGATCCAGATGAAAAAAGGCCGGCCGGCCGTGAAGCTTTCTCTCCTGGCAAGACCCGGGAACATCAACGGCCTCATAGAGATTATCCTGGCCGAATCCTCGACCCTCGGCGTCAGGACTTACGAGGTGGAGCGCGCGGCCCTGGTCCGGGAAACCAGGAGCATCGCCACCGAATGGGGTAAGGTCGCAGTCAAATCCGTAATCAGGCAAGGCCGGGTTGAACTGATCCCGGAGTATGAGGTCTGCCGCCGAATCGCCGAGAAGACCGGGCTCCCCCTGAAAGAGGTCTATGACCGCCTCAAGGCGCTCACCTTGAAGACTGAAGAAAAATAGGGGTGGGGGAAAATTTGTTCGAAGCGTCTATAATTAACTGGATTTTAAAGAAAAAACTCGCTACTCCTCGGGATCGTCCGGCGGGGGGTCTGCAGATTCCGTGGAATTTGCAAGCTCCGGCGACTGGAAATGTCTTGGCAATCGCTCAACAGGCGAGAGGGCTGAAATTTCTTCTTTGACTGAAACACCCAGCTCAGTGAAGCGGCGAACCGCGGGCAAGACGCGTGCTTCCAGGGAGCCGACTGTCTTGTTGAAAGCTTCTACGGCTCCATCCAGGCTTCGGCCGACTTTATTGAAATGTTTGGCCGTTACGCTGAGCCGCTCATATACTTCGCGTCCGAGGTTACTGATTTCCAGAGCGTTTTCAGCTATCTCCTCCTGCCGCCAGACCGAGGCCACGGTGCGGAGGAGGGCAATGAGAGTGATAGGCGTGGCCAAAATCACGCGCTGCTTGGATCCCTCTTCAATCAAGCGCGCGTCCTGTTCCAGGGCTGCACTGAAAAGGCTTTCTCCCGGCAGAAACATGACCACGAATTCCGGGGTCGATTCGAACTGCTGCCAGTAATTCTTGGCGCTCAGCTTAATCATGTGAGCCCTAACCTGGCGTGCGTGGTCTTTCAGTTTCGCCAGCCGCTCTTCTTCGCTTTCAGCCTCCTGGGCGTCCAAAAAGGCCTGGAGAGGGGCCTTGGCATCCACGACCACATTTTTCCCGCCCGGAAGCCTGACAATTAAATCGGGCCGAAGCCGACCTTCATCGGTGGTCACCGAGGCCTGTTCGACATAATCACAGTAAGGGACCATCCCGGCCATTTCAACAACCCGCTTCAACTGAATCTCGCCCCAGCGGCCGCGCACCACCGGAGACCGCAAGGCCCGGACCAGGCTCCCGGTTTCGGCTTGTAGTTTTTCCTGGGTACCGACCAGGGACTTCACCTGTTCCGTCAGGCCCGCGTAAGCCGAAACCCGGCTTTTTTCGAGCTCCTGAATCTGGATATTGATTTTTTCCAGGGATTCCCTGATCGGGGAAACAAGATTTTCGACCGCTTTTTCCCTTTGCTCCAGGTCACCTTTTGCCTCGACCTGATACTTCTCCAGCGTGGCTTTGGCCAGTTCAAGAAAGGATTGATTGCTGCTTTTCAGCGCCTCGGACGACAGGGCGGTGAACGCGTCAGAGAGCTGGGTTTTGGCTTGATCCAAAAGGGCGAGCTTTTCGTCAGCCTCTTTTCTCTCGTGTTGAAGTGTCGTCTCAAGCCGGGCGATTTCGGTCCTCAACCCGGTGCTGGTTTGCTGCTGGTCTTCAAGGTCCTGGCGCGCCTGCTTGAGGTCTTCTTCCACCTGAGAAAGACGGCTTTTTAAAAAGGCCGAGCGGGATCGAGTGGCAAACCATACCGCCGCGGCCCCGAGAACGATTCCGAGGCAAAGAGCGATGATTATGATGAGTCCATCTGTCCCGGGCATTTAAGATCCTATTCTTTGAGCCTGAAAATGTTTGATATCTTCTTCGTATTCCTCGTAAATATCATCAAAAAACACCGGCAGCCTTTCATGAAAATCCGCCAGCAGAGGCAGCATGATTTCCCGTATCTGCGGATGCGCCGCCGGAGAGCACCGGAGGCGGAGAACGTGCCTCCATTCCCTGATGTTGCAGGTCATGACCAGCTCGGTTTTGAGACTGTTGGGCAATACGCTGCGCGCCTGCTCGGGACGGGCGCCCATTTCGATCAGTTTCATATAACTCTTTTCGGCCTGCTCCATGGCCGTGAGCCATTCCGCATATTCCGGTGAATCCTCCGGCCAGAAAAATGGTTTAATAACCGTTATTTCCTGGCCGAATTTTTCACCGGCGTAATTGGCGTAGCGGGTGCTTTCCTGGCTGAAAGCGGCCAAACGGTGACGGACGATCTGGTGGGATACGCCTCTATCACAGGTAAAATGGACGGTAATATTGGCGTGTTCCAGGACGCTGTGATGCCCCGCTTTAATAAGCCGCTTCACAAATCCTGACGCGGATTCGTCCGTGATACGGTCCTCGGATTTATAACAAGTTCGCCCCGCCGTCTCGATATGCTTCAGTATCTTTTCTCCATCCGGCATGGAAAAAATTTTATGAAAGGGACGAATGACCTGCATGGCGGGCTCCTTCAGGGTTCAAGACGGACCGGGCCTTCATCCGCGGTCAAGGCCCTGGCCAATGATAATAAGTCTACGAAAAACCGCGTATCGAAAGCGTAATAAAGATACCTGACATTTAGTTCCGGGTCAATGGATGCTTTTCAGAAGTATGCCCTTCGGGCGGAATTTTTTCATTCATGGCCGGGGCAATTTGACTGACCTGATTAATATTAAAGGCTGAAAGACACTCCGGCGCAGGGTCACCTTTCACTGGCCCGGACGATGGCCGTCAGGCAAGCAACAGCCTCACGCTCCTCCGGTTCGCCCAGGCGTTTGGCCCCGTAACGAACCATTTCAAAAAGCTGGGTAAGCCTCTTAATATAAATCCCCGGAACACCCTCGCGCTCCAGATATCTTTCGAATTCCCTCGTGGTCATGGCCTGATGACGCCTGAGTCCCTGGCGTTCACCCAGGATCCGGCTCATTTCATAGTAACAACGAATCACCTCTTCTCTCAAATCCGCCCCGGCGCGCAGTTCCTCAAGGGTTTTTTGCGCCTCCCGGGTCACATAGGCAAACGGGATATGGCGGCGCGCCAGACGGCTGAAGAGCCAAAGAGGCTATCCGCAGGATCAGTACGCTCAAACAAAGGCTGACGGCCAGGACAAGCCAGCCAGGGGGATCGGACAGATATATTTCGGAGGGAAGCCCGGGCTCATTGCCGGTCCGGGCCAGACGTATTTTCTCCAGGAAATTCCTGAGCCTGTATATCAATTGGGGGATTGCCCCCGCAGTTATTAATACAGCCAACCCGACAGCCCAGAGGAAAAACTTTTGTTGCTTCATGATTTTTGGCCGGGAAGTCAAAATGAAGACGAACAGAAGCATAATGCCGGTGAAAATGAAAACCGCTTCAAGGACAATGGTCAGTAAAGGGTTACGTGCTGTTTTCTCATCCTGAACCGAGGCCTCGTCCTGGAAGACGACAGGATGACCGGGATCAAACTCAAGGGTGGATAAGCTTGCAGAGATAAGGATGACTGTCAGGGCGGCGCAGCCTAAAATACATAGGACAAAGTGTCTTTTAGTGACTAACATGCTCGACCTTTTCCCAGCCGAAGCGTTTCACTAAAAACATTAATAAAAAGCAAACATGTAATCAGATGTTAAAGGAGCAATGTTCCTCGGTCAAGGGAAAAAGACCGCGGACATGGTCAGGCGTAATTTATTTCGATCTCGTCTCCCTGTTTTGCGCAGTTGACTCCGTCAAAGGCTGAATCGAACTCTCCCGCCAGGTGGATTCCATAATAGACCGTGCCGCGCCCTGTGATAGGCACTCCTTTTTCAATTACCTCTTCGAGCGAAACATGGACATTTCCACGGCCGCCATTCATGTCTATCAGCACT
>CAZVRN010000149.1:0-7810 GCA_964629485.1 uncultured Thermodesulfobacteriota bacterium
TGGCCCCGGCGTAAGTGCGCCGATGCCCCCTGATTTCAGCCTCGTCTTTCATCCCGGCCAGGGAAACGCGAACAAATTTACGCTCCAGGGCTAAGGCAATGGATCGGGCGAGGGTTGTTTTTCCCGTTCCCGGGGGGCCGACAAAACAAAGAATCGGACCCTGGCATCTCGGCTGGCGCCTTTCCTGATCCATTATCTTTTTTATCAATTCCCTGATGTCATCCAGCTTGAAGGGCTTGCTCAGATAGTAGTAAGCGCCTTTTTTCATGGTTTCGACCGCCGAGTCCACGGTGGCATAACCGGTGATTATAACCACCTGTGTTTCCGGGTTCCTGATTTTAACCTTTTCAAGCACCTCCACCCCGTCAACGCGGCCCATTTTAATATCGGTCAAAACCACGTCGAATTCTGTATTATTGAGAAATTTCAGAGCCTCCTCGCCATTAGCGGCCACTGTAACGTCATAGCCTTCTTTTTTTAAAATATGATTTAAATTACGGCGGGTAATCTCTTCATCGTCGGCCACCAAAATTCTGACCTTGCGGTTGGTTGTCAAGGTCCGAACCGCTAGATATTCTAAAATACGCTCCTTAATCCCTTCAAGGCCGTAGTGCGCCTCATTGAGAATGGCCTCGGCGCGTTTTATGTCCAGGTTTTCTTTACTGTGAATGGTCCAGGGCAGGGAAATCAGATAATCCAGATAATTTAACCCGATGGTGTATTCAGCCGTACTGGGGTGAGCCTTGCGCAGCCTCTCCAATTCTTTGATCGCCGTTTGTTCCACGTAATTTGGCATATGCGCCGATTGAATCGCCTCTTGAAGGGTCTCAAGCTCTTCTTTCGCATACTGAGGCTCATCAGATTTGTCACGCCACCACATTAATCAATACTCCACATTTAATTCCTGTTGATCATATAACATCTGTTTCTTTCCAACAACTATCTTATGCAAAATCTTAATCTTGAGGCGGATGTTGCATTTTTATGTTGCAAAAAGCAACTATACCGTTCCAATGTCAATCATAGAGACAACCTGTGGATATAATAAAAAATATTTAACATTACCTTTGATTATGTTGAAAAATGCAACGTTAAACAGCAGAAGACCTTCCTGCCGCTAAACCAGCATTTTAATCGTTATATTAAGAGGATACATGCTAAATATCTTCTTGGCACGTTTTTTGTCTTAAATATTAACTGAAAAACATATCACCGGGAGGATGGCCATGAGAGAATTATTCAGAAAATTTGAAAAATACATGGTTGCCGCGACCTTTGCCGAGGCCGGGGAGCATAAAACAGCCATGGACTTGCTTTTAAGGCTCAGGCGCAAGCGCCGGAGACAGCGGCCTGAACCACGCGTTCAGGATTACCGCCCTCGTCCCGAGCTCAGAGCCTCGCCGCCCAAGGATTAAATTCCTGCGGTTGAACATATTGCGGCGTGAGCCCAGTTACGATCAGGCTGGATCGTGGTAAGTCAGGAGGTGCTCCATGAAAAAAATTTTACTGGCCACCGGTAACATTACTATCCAGGAAGAAACCGTAAGATACTCCGTGAACTTGGCGCAGAGATTAAGGGCCGGGCTTGAAGTATTGCAGGTTTTCAAACCTTCCATGGTCAGCGGCTGGCGCAAGGTGCTCCAAAAATTGAGCATGAGCAGAGAGCTGTTTGAGGGAAGCATGGTCGCCGCTACGTTTGCTGAAGCCGGAGAATTTGAAACAGCCAAACTGACGCGGAAACTGATGTCCCAGATTGCTCTGGCCGTTGATGCAAACGAGACCGCCGCTGAAGATGCCGTCGAATACCATGTGACGTTCAGGGCTGGTAATCCTGAACAGGAAATCGTTCGCTTTGTGGAGCATAACCATGATGTTGTTCTTACGATCTATGACGCTGCCGGTTCTGATAAGGGAAGCCCCTCCCCTGAACAGTTGAAGGAAAAACTGGGTGTCCCCATGGTAACAGTAGAGAAAAAATCGAGGTAAATATAATGAAAAATATTTTTGTGAAGCGAAAAAGTAAGGTTTCCAAGCTGAGTGAAAAAGTTGAACAGTTAACCGAAGCCACGACTTACGCGGAAGCCGGCCTGCCTGAAGCGGCCCTGAAAGTCTTTGAACGCGAAGCGGCCGAAAAGCCAAAGATTATTGTCCTTGGAAAGGATTACACCTTTTCGCCGGCCCTGAAGGATTACGCTGTGGGATTGGCCAGCCGGCTGGGTTACGAAATCGTGGCTGTAAGCGCCAAACACTTCCCCTCAGACTTCCTGTCCGCGGGTACCCCATTCAGGGAAAAATTGCGCGAAGATTTTTCAACTAAGGCCAAAAAGGCGGCGGCTGAGTTTGAGAGCCAGGCCAAGGCAGCCGGTGTAGGTTTCCAACACCTTATAAAGTACGGCGAAGGAATGGCTGTTATTAAGGAGCTTCAGCGTGAATTCAAGAAACTCGAGTATGTGTTGACAGAACCGGACGAGACTGCAAGCTGCGCCGATGGAGTAACACCGGCCATTCCGGTTTTCAGCCTGGCCTTGAGCAGTTAAAATGAACTCTCCCCCCTGGCCACAGGAGGCAATTCAAAGATTAAAAAAAATAAAAAATTTGTATCCGACCACCATTCTGTTAATTCAAAGACGGAATGTAGTGATATGGATATGCTCTTGTTTTTGATTAGGCACCCCGATATACTCATCGACTGACTGGCGAGGAATCAAGATGGAAGGAATGCAGTTGACCACGGACATGATACTGGTGCTTGGTATGATTGGTATTGCCGTGTTTCTGTTTATTGTGGAGTGGGTTCGTGTGGATGTGGTGGCCATATTGATGATGGTTGCTTTGCCTCTTCTGGGACTGGTCGATCCAAACGAGGCCTTCAGCGGCCTCTCCAGCAACGCCGTAGTTTCCATAATCGCGGTAATCATTATCGGCGCGGGCCTTGATAAAACAGGTTTGATCAACAGACTGGTCGCACCGGTTCTCAGGCTGGCTGGCACCAGCAGTTCAAGGGTCATTATTTTCATTTCGGTTACTGTGGCCGGCATATCGAGTTTCATGCAGAACATTGGTGCAGCAGCCCTCTTTTTGCCGGCTATTCAGCGCGTCGGCAAGCAGTTGAACATTCCCCTCTCCAGGTTGCTCATGCCCATCGGGTTTTGTGCCATTTTAGGCGGTACTATTACCCTGGTCGGCTCCAGCCCTCTCATCCTTCTCAATGATTTGATCAAGCCTTATAATTTAGAACCCTTCGGTCTTTTTTCGGTGAGTCCTATCGGTTTGTCCCTGGTCGCGAGCGGTATTCTATATTTCGTTGTTTTGGGAAAATTTATCCTTCCCCAGGGCAAGGCGGAGATGAGTCAAAGCGGTGAGGATAATGTACTTAGCAACTATCAACGTCTTGGAAAGATGTTTGAACTTAAAGCGCCCGAAACATTAAACAGCAATTTGACTATGCAGGCCATACGCGACCTCTATCTGGTCCACCTTCTGGCTCTAGCCAAAGCTGGGGGTAAAGAAAAAATTTTGGTCCCCGAGCGGGAAACTACTGTCGATCCCGGAGACGATATTGTGGTTATGGGCCAGGAAAACAATGTCCGCAAATTGGCTGAGGATTACAATTTAACGCTAAAGCCCAGACTCAGTCTCTTTAAGGACGATATGGCCCCGGCCATGTCAGGCATTGTGGAGGCGGTAGTTGCGCCGCGCTCGCACCTGGCTGGCAAAACCTTACGTGAAATTTTTTTTCGAAAAAAATTTCAGGTCAACATCTTGGCCATCTCTCGCGGTGATAAGATTTTTTACGCCGGCCTGTCTGACATTGTCCTCCAGCCTGGTGACTCCATTCTGCTCCAAGGCACCTGGGAAAGATTCCACATACTTCAGGATAACCGGGAAATTCTTTTCTCAACTCCTGTGGAGGTGGAGCCGCTCAGGCCGGAAAAAGCAATGGTCTCCGGTTTTTGGCTGGCCGTGGCCCTGGTAATGGTCATAGTTTTCAAAATCCAGCTCTCTATCTGCTTGATGACCGGAGCCGTAGGCATGGTTGTGACCCGTGTACTTTCCATTGACGAGGCTTATGAGGCCGTGGATTGGCGCACAATTTTCCTGTTGGGAGGCTTGATTCCGCTGGGGATTGCTACCATGAAAACCGGGACCGCGGAGTACGTGGCAAACCTGACTCTGACCCTCTTGGGACCGGTATCGCCGGTAATCTTATTAGCGGTCATCGCTGTTATCTCCACGGTCTTTACCCTGGTCGTTTCAAATGTCGGGGCTACAGTCCTCCTCGTACCGCTGGTTGTGAGCATGGCGCTTAAAACAGGCCTTGATCCTCGCATGGCCGCGCTGGTGGTTGGAGTGGCTACATCAAATTCCTTTATCCTGCCGACTCACCAGGTAAACGCCCTCTACATGGGACCGGGACGTTACCGCAGCGTGGATTTCATCAAGGCCGGTACAATTATGTCTGTTATTTTTATTACCGTCTTGATTGGCGTGCTCTATCTGTTTTATGGTATTTAATATATTTTAACTAGGGTCTAATAGTATCAGTCCTAAGGCTTTGAATCTTGGGAGTTAGGTATGCAAACAAGGTTAGCCTTGGCGCTCAGACACAAAATCATGCTGGCCTTTGTCCTGTTTCTCCTGGGGAGCCTGGTTTTCGCCGGTATCACCTACCAAAGGCACATTGTCATCCAGCGTAAATTGAAATTTATTGAGGAAGCAGGCGATTTACGAAATAATATTCTTGAAGCCCGGCGTTACGAGAAAAACATCTTCCTGTACGGAGGAGAAAATAATTTTAAAGAAATGCTGCGGTTTCTTGCCTTGGCCGAAAAGCAGCTGCAACAGTTTCATAACGGCTGGAACACGGAGATAGATGCCGCCAAGTTAAAGCAAAGCTACAATTTGTTGAAAAAGTATCGTCAAGCCGCGGTGCAATACAGCATAGTGAATGAAGGAAGCTCTATCAGGGGAGAGTACATTGCGGTGAGATCTTTGGGCGATCAGTTGAGAAATTTGGGCACCTCGCTGACTGTGGAAATTGACGATTTGGTGAAAAAAGAACGCCGGCGCATAGATGAACTTGTAAATAACCAAAAAAGGTCACTTTTTTATTCCATTGCCGCCTTGACCATCCTGGCGGTCTGTGTAGCCTACTATCTCTTCTTCCTTATATTTCGCCCGCTTTCAACCATTCAAACAGCGGCCAGAGAAATATCCATGGGAAATATAAAGGAAATCCGCCTTTCCTCCGGGGCCTTTGAAATTCAGTCCCTTGTTTTAGTCTTAAACCGGATGATCAGGCAGTTGGAAAGGAAATCAGAACAACTGGTGCAGCAGGAAAAAATGGCGGCCCTGGGAACCCTGACTTCAGGTGTCGCTCACGAACTGAACAACCCGCTGGGCAATATTTACAGTTCCACCCAGATACTTAAGGAGGAGCTGGGCGAAATTGATCCTGAGTTCCAGAAAAGCTTGCTTGACGGTATCGAAACTCAGGTGGAGAAGGCGCGCGACATTGTTAAATCCCTTCTCGAATTCGCGCGCGAGAGGGAATTTGAAGTAACCACGGTAAATATTAATGAGCTCCTAGATAATACCTTGAAACTCGTCAGCGGTGAAATTCCGGCCGAGGTGGAAATCAAGACGGATATCCCTTCTTCCTTAGAAATTGAAGCTGATCAACGCCGCCTCTCACAGGCCTTTCTCAACCTGATAATTAACGGGGTGCAGGTCATGAAGGATACGGGCGGAGTTCTTACCATCAGGGCCTTCTCGCAACCCCAAGACCAATCGGTTGTTTTAGAGGTTTCTGATACCGGTCCGGGTATTTCCGAGGAAATTCAGGGGAAAATTTTTAATCCGTTTTTCAGCACCAAGGACGTGGGGCAAGGCACCGGCCTTGGACTTTACGTCACTTATGGTATTATTCAAAAACATAACGGACAAATCACCGTCAGCAGTAAACTGGGAGAGGGAACCAAATTTATTGTGAAACTGCCTCAAAAACAGCCTGAGGAAAACCGTGCCTGATAAAGAAATCATTCTGGTGGTGGAAGACGATGACCAGGCCAGGAAGAACCTTGAATATATCCTTCGCAAGGAAGGGTATGAGGTGGTTTCGGCGAACTCCGGGGTTCGCGCTTTACAACTTCTGAATAAGCAGGAATTTGATCTCATCCTGACGGACCTGAAGATGCAGCAGGTGGACGGCCTGGAAGTTTTGAAAGAAGCGCGGGCCGAGTATCCGCATACCGAGGTCATTATGATCACTGCTTACGCCACGGTCGATTCCGCTGTCACGGCCATGCAGCAGGGAGCCTACCATTACATCCCCAAACCCTATAAAATAGATTTGGTCAGGAAGGTGGTCCGGGAAGCCCTCCTTAAACGAAAACTTTATCAGGAAAATATTAGGCTAAAAGAGGAATTAGCTGAATTTCAAGAAAAAGGGCGTCCCCTCATAGTCGGTTCCAGTCAGCCGATACGGAAGGTAATAAAGCTTCTGGAACAGGTCGCCCCCACTGATTCCAGCGTGCTCATTACCGGCGAGACCGGCACGGGAAAAGAGCTTGCCGCCAGGACAATTCACCAGTTAAGCGCCCGTAAGAATCATAAATTTGTGGCCTTTAATTGCGGCGCCTTTACCGAGGAACTCCTGGCCAATGAGCTCTTCGGGCATGAGAAGGAAGCTTTTACCGGGGCCGCGTCCAGAAAAATCGGCCTCATCGAAACCGCGGACAAAGGGACTGTTTTTTTAGATGAAATCGGCGATATGCCACTTAATATGCAAGTCAAACTGCTGCGGGTGATTGAGGAAAAGGAAGTCCTCAGGGTCGGCGGCACACAGGCTGTCCCCGTGGATGTCCGTTTTTTGGCTGCTACGGCGCGGGATTTGCGCCATGAATGCGAAATTGGCAACTTCAGGAGCGATTTGTATTACCGGCTGGCCGTGGTTACGGTCCATATTCCTTCACTCGCCGAACGGACGGATGACATCCCCCTGCTGGTTCAACATTTTTTAAATCAAAAAGGTCAAAAAACCGGGAAGGAAATCAAACAAATCGATAACGAAGCCCTGGAACTTCTGACCCAGTACTCATGGCCCGGGAATGTCCGGGAACTTGAGAATATTGTTGAACGGGCCATGGTTATGGCCAAGGGCGAAAGCATCACCATTCAGGACCTGCCTGAAGATTTGCTGGAATTATCGATCAAGACCTTCCGTCGTAGCACTTCCCGCTTTCCCACTTTAAAGGAACAGGAAATTAAATACATTAAATGGGTCCTGGGCCAAACAGCCTGGAACAAGACAAAGGCCGCGGACATACTCGGTATAGACCGGGTATCGCTCTGGCGCAAATTGAAACAATATGGAATTGAAGAATGATTTAAGATGGCGCAAATAACAGTTTTTTAACGAAATGATTTTTTAAAAAGCGCGGCAGGCGAGTAAAAGCTGCGCTGTTTTTTTTACTTGAAGACCTCTTAAGCACGAGTAATTTTGTCGAAATCGCGGAAGATGACAATAAGTTCGGCTGAAGAACGAAGTTATTAAGATATTTTTGGTGGGCGATAGGTGATTCGAACACCCGGCCTTTGGTTCCGGAGACCAACGCTCTATCCAACTGAGCTAATCGCCCACGTATAAAATATGCTATGCGACCTTTGGCCGGATGTCAAGCCTCTTAAATATCATTTGTTAGCAACAAATAAACCCAAATTATGCGTTAAGTAGTGAACATAGTTTTTCGTTTTTGTTTTTGGTCAACACCTTGGCCACTGTTTGGTTGATATCAACGAAATGGGCTTC
>CAZVRN010000150.1:0-7797 GCA_964629485.1 uncultured Thermodesulfobacteriota bacterium
TACATAAGGGATGGCGATATCTTCCAGGTGGTCCTGTCGCAGCGGCTCAGTGTTGATTTTGAGGGTGACCCGTTATGTCTTTATCAGGCATTGAGAGAAGTTAATCCTTCACCTTACTGTTTTTTTCTCGACCTTGACGATCTCTGCCTGGTGGGAGCCTCCCCGGAGATGCTGGTCCGCCTGACAAAAGATCGCATTCAGGTCCGGCCTATTGCGGGGACCCGCCCGCGAGGAGGAAGTCTGGAGGACGATAAAAAGCTGGCCGAAGACCTGTTGAACGATCCTAAAGAGAAAGCCGAGCATATTATGCTGGTGGACCTGGGGCGTAACGACGTGGGAAGGGTTGCGCGCCTTGGCTCGGTTCACGTACCACGCCTGATGACCGTTGAGCTTTATTCCCATGTTATGCATCTGGTCACTCATGTCGAAGGCACCCTCGATTCAAACCGCAAACCGATTGATGTCCTCAAGGCCACCTTTCCCGCCGGAACATTAAGCGGTGCGCCGAAAATCAGGGCCATGGAAATCATTGAAGAACTGGAGACCATCCGCCGGGGGCCCTATGGCGGAGCCGTGGGTTACTTGAGTTTCTCCGGTGACATGGATTTCTGTATCACTATCCGTACCCTGGTCGTAGAAGGCAATCAAGCCTGGGTACAGGCAGGTGGCGGAATTGTGGCTGATTCCGTGCCGGAGACCGAATATCAGGAAACATTGCACAAAGCCAGGGCGGTATTGGCCGCTTTGAAGCGCGGGCGCAAATAAGTAAAGGAGACAGGCCATGTTTGTGATGATCGACAATTACGACTCATTTACCTACAACCTTGTCCATCTGCTGAGCGAGCAGGGAGCCGCTATGCGTGTGTTTCGCAATGACGAGATCACCCCGGAAGAAATCGAGGCGCTCAAGCCGGAAGGATTGATCCTGTCACCCGGTCCGGGGCGCCCGGAACAGGCGGGTATTTGTCTGGAGGCGATACGCCGTTTGGCCAGCCGCCTCCCCATACTGGGAGTCTGTTTGGGCCATCAGGCCATTGCCGAGGCTTTTGGGGCGCGTATCAGGCACGCTAAAAGCCTGTACCACGGGAAGGGTTCTCAGATTCAGCATGATGAACAGGGGATATTTGCCGGGGTAAAGACACCCTTTTTCGGTATGCGCTACCATTCCCTGGTCGTAGACGAAGAAACGCTGCCAAGCTGCCTCGAGATATCGGCCAGAACGGAAGACGGCGAAATAATGGGGATCAGACATAAGACCTTCCCGGTGATCGGTGTGCAGTTTCATCCTGAATCGGTCATGGCTGAGGAGGGAGAACTGATTATTAAAAATTTTTTAAAAGGAGCTGATAATCATGATTAACGAAGCTATAACCGAGGCTGTTGAAGGAAGAGACCTCTCCGATGAGATGATGACCGGCGCCATGGAAGAGATTATGGGGGGCAGCGCCACACCGGCCCAGATCGCCGCTCTGCTTGTCGGCCTCAGAATGAAAGTAGAAACCGTAACCGAAATTGCAGCCGCCGCAAAAGTGATGCGCAAATTTGCCACCAGGATTCAGCCTGGAAATCATCTGGTCAACGTAGACCGTGAGGAAATCAATGTAGACGCCGAGACCATCGTGGATACCTGCGGAACCGGCGGAGATGGCACCAAAACCTTTAACGTCTCAACCGCCACCGCCTTCGTTGTAGCCGGAGCAGGACTCAAGGTCGCCAAACACGGCAATCGAGCCGTTTCCAGCCAATGCGGCAGCGCCGACGTGGTTGAAAAACTCGGCGTTCGCCTGGACCTGACCCCGGCCGAGGTCGAACTGGCTATTGAAGAAGTAGGAATCGGGTTTCTTTACGCACCGCTTTTTCATGGTGCCATGGCTCACGCCGCGCCTGTTCGTCGTGAAATCGGCATTCGAACCATCTTCAACCTTCTCGGCCCGCTGACCAATCCGGCCGGTGCACAAGTTCAGGTACTGGGTGTTTACCATGAGGGTCTCACAGAAAAAATGGCGCGAGTACTGGCAGAATTAGGAAGCCGGGAAGCCTTCGTGGTGCATGGAGAAGGCAGCATGGATGAACTGAGTATCGTTGGCAAAACAAAAATAGCACATCTTAAACAAGGCAAGGTCACCACCTTTGACCTGACGCCCGAGGATGTTGGCCTGCCTCGAGCTTCACTGGAAGATATCCGGGGAGGAGATAGTCTGGCCAATGCTGAAATCATTAAGAATATCCTGGAATGCCGGCCAGGGCCGTGCCGGGATATTGTTTTGCTGAACGCGGCTGCCGCGCTGACGGTTTCAGGCCAAGCCAGGGACATGATTGAGGGAGTGAAGCTGGCCGCCGAGTCCATCGACTCGGGGCGCGCCAAGGAAAAGCTGGAAGCCCTGGTGAATTTTGGGCGAGGTAAAGATTAAATTATGATCCTGGACAGGATTTTAGAGGAGAAGCAGAAAGAGGTTAATCGCCTCATAGAGGAATCATCCGAAACCCAATTACGTAAACTGAGCCGCGCCTTCCCACGCAGCCGACGCTTGAGCCAGGCTCTGACCCTGGGAAGCAAACCCCGCATTATCGCCGAGGTCAAACGGGCCTCTCCTTCCGAAGGTCCCATTGATCCGGATGCGAAGGCCCGGCAGGTCGCGGCCGAGTACAGGAAAGGCGGAGCGGCCGCAATTTCGGTGCTGACTGACAGGCCGTTTTTTCACGGCTGCTTCGAGGACCTTGAAGAGGTCAAGACAGCCGTGGATCTGCCGGTTTTATGCAAAGATTTTTTTATTCACGAAATTCAGGTACTGCATGCGGCGGCAAGAGGCGCAGACGCCATTTTACTCATAGCCGCGATACTTGATCAAGGAAGGCTGAAGGCCCTGTTCAAAATGACTCATGAACTCGGCATGGAAGCCCTGGTTGAAGTACGAGACCGGCAAGAGCTTCAAAAAGCCCTGGCCTTGGATCCAACCCTGATCGGTATCAACAACCGCAATCTCAAGACCATGAATGTTAATATTGAAACTACGCTCGATCTGGCCAAAGAAGTTAAACCGGAAACGATTCTAATCAGTGAAAGCGGCATTTCCTCTCATCATGACCTGAGGCTGCTTGCCGGGGCCGGTATTCGCGCTTTTCTGATCGGAACTTCTCTCATGCGCTCTTCGGATCGTGCGCAAGCAGTCAGAAATCTGATAGAGGGGACATTATGACGCGCATAAAAATCTGCGGCATCACTACTGAGGCGGACGCCCTGGCCGCGGCGGAAGCAGGAGCAGACGCTTTAGGGTTTGTTTTTGCCGAAAGTCCGCGCCGCATCTCCTGGGATACCGCGCTTCAAATTATTCGCAGACTCCCGCCGTTCATCGCTTCTGTCGGAGTTTTCGTCAATAGCTCCGAAGACGAAGTATACGAGGCTATCCAATATTTAAACCTGGATTATGTTCAACTTCATGGCCGCGAGACACCGGACTTCTGTGCGCGATTTTCAACACGCGCCATCAAGGCGCTTTTAATTGATGAAACTTTTGATTTTAAACAGGCAGCCGCTTTTCAAAAAACAACGCGGGCCCTGCTAGTCGATTCGGGCGGCGGGGGAACCGGAAGGACATTTGACTGGAATGTATTGCCGCCGGATTTTGAACGTTCAAGGCTGATCCTGGCCGGTGGCCTCAACCCGGATAACATCATTCAGGCCATTAAAACTGTGAATCCCTGGGCGGTGGATGTCTCCAGCGGAGTGGAATCCATGCCGGGCAGAAAGGACAGAACAAAAATAATTCAATTTATTAATAAAGTTAAAGGGGCTAATTATGAAACCATCTAGAAAAGGATATTTTGGTAAATATGGAGGGCGGTTTGTGCCAGAGATGCTCATGCCCGCCCTGCTGGAGCTGGAAGCCGCTTATAATGAAGCTAAAGCCGATCCTGGTTTCTGGGAAGAGCTGCAAAAGTATTTGAAAAATTATGTCGGAAGGCCAACACCGTTGTATAAAGCGGAAAAGCTGGCCGCCTTTTCGGCAAATACCAATAACAACAATTATCCCACCATCTATCTCAAACGCGAAGACCTGGCGCACACAGGCGCGCATAAAATAAACAACACCCTGGGCCAGGTGCTTCTGGCCAAGTATATGGGTAAAAAAGAAATTATCGCTGAAACCGGAGCCGGTCAGCATGGCGTGGCCACGGCCACGGCCGCGGCCCTGTTCGGAATGAGTTGCCGGGTGTACATGGGGACCAAGGATGTGGAGCGGCAGCAGCCGAATGTTAAACGAATGCAGCTTCTCGGGTCCGAAGTGATTCCGGTAAGCCAAGGCAGTCAAACTCTCAAGGACGCTATCAACGAAGCGCTCAGGGATTGGGTTACAAATGTAAGGCAGACCTACTACGTTATGGGTTCCGTGGTCGGAGCACATCCATACCCGAGCATGGTCAAGGATTTCCAGTCAGTAATTGGGAACGAAGCCCGCACCCAGATTATGGAGCAGGAAGGCCGCCTGCCTGATACGCTTATCGCCTGTGTCGGCGGAGGCAGCAACGCCATGGGTCTCTTCGCCCCATTCCTGGATACGGAAGTGGGTCTGGTGGGAGTCGAGGCCGCCGGCGAGGGACTGGATACAGGGCATCATTCCTCCACGCTGGCCAGAGGTGAGGACGGTGTTCTTCATGGGGCCTTCAGCCTCTTGCTCCAGGATGAGCACGGACAGGTCCTTGAAGCCCATTCTGTAGCGCCCGGCCTGGATTATCCAGGCGTGGGGCCTGAACACGCCAATCTCAAAACCATAAAGCGGGCCGAATATGTCAGCGTGACAGACGAGGAGGCATTAAACGCCGTTGTAACCTTAAGCCGGACCGAAGGCATTATCCCAGCCCTGGAAAGCGCGCACGCCGTCGCCTACGCCCTCAAAATACTGCCTGAACTGGAGCCGAGTCACTGCATGATCATCAACCTCTCCGGCAGGGGAGACAAGGATTTAAACATTATTACCAGTCAACTGGAGGGCCGGTTATGAGCAGAATAAAGGAAACATTCACCAAACTGGGCGAATCTGAACGCGCGGCCTTGATACCGTGCCTGGTGGCCGGTGATCCGGATCTTGAGACTACAATCGACGCTGCCCTGGAACTGGCTGAAAACGGCGCGGATATATTAGAACTTGTTGTCCCTTTTTCCGATCCCATGGCAGATGGTCCCACAATCCAGGCTGCCTCACAAAGGGCTTTAAGCGGCGGGGTTAACTTAAAAGCCATTCTGGAAGCCGTGCAGGAACTGACCGGAAAGATTAATCTACCCTTGATTTTGATGACCTATTTGAATCCGCCCTTGCGCATGGGTCTGGCCGAGTTTGCGCGGCGCTCTAAAGAAGCCGGCGTGGACGGGGTCATTTTACCGGAACTGCCTGTTGAGGAAGCAACGCCATGGAGGCAGATAGCTGAAGAAGCTGGATTGGATACTGTGTTTTTGGCATCCCCCACTTCCGGCCCGGAGCGCCTGTCTGAAATTTGTGAAGCCAGTACCGGCTTCGTTTACGCTGTTACCTTAACCGGAACAACAGGCGCCCGGGACAGTCTTCCGGAAGAATTAATTCAGAACCTTCAAACATTAAAAGGCATGACCCAAAAACCGGTGGCAGCCGGCTTTGGCATATCAGGGCCCGGGACGGTTCGCCGACTGGCGCCATATGCCGACGGTCTAATCGTCGGCTCTGCCCTGGTAAAATTGATGGAGCAGGGCTCAAAGGAAGAAAAAATTCGTCGAATAGGCGAAGCAGTGAAAGAGCTAAAAGCGGCAATAGAAGAAACTGCAAGGAGGGTTTGAGAAACAGCGCCAGCTTGCCAAGGGTTAGTTACGGCTTGACTATCTAGGTGATTGTTCTATAATTTCTATCATACGCTGGTATCTCATCTAAAGCTTAGACAGAGTGAAAGCGAATATGAATGGACGTGATGAGGAATCTCCTGAATTGAAGATTCGAGCGGGCGTACTGCTCAGAAAATTGTGAGACAGAGATGCCGGAGACAGCCCCAGTAAAAGAAAAAGGGAGAAAATCTGTTTATGCCTTTTGGAGCCAAGCTGCGCCGGTATCGAAGATTTCACAAACGATACGAAGTTGATTGGGATGCCTCGCTTGAAGCCGTCTTTAATGACCTGACAGGCAGTATTCCCGGAAAGGTCGTTAATTTTTCTGTTGGCGGAGCCCTCCTTAAACTCGAGACCATGTATATTAAGGGGCAACACTTGGTCGTTTCTCATTTTAAGCCCAAGCTGATACTTACAATCTTTGCGCCCGGAGGACTCCTGACATCGAAGATAGATATTCGCTGGTATGATCACATAGCTGAAAAAAATATCTTTCTTGTCGGTGTGCAGTGTATTGACATGATCAAAGATAATAAAGAGATTATTGAGGAAATTATTGCCGACCTGTGAGGTCAGCCTTTTGAAAACCTTTTAAAAGCGATTGACCTGGTGTCGTAATCTCAAACGCGGGTAACCGCCGTTGTTGGTTCGGAGTGTTACGCATGTTTTAAAATTACATACTTTTTGAAGATTTTTTTCTTGACATAAAAAGAATACTTCTGATATTTTAGTATTTAATAATTTTTTGGACCGTGGTGTCAATGATGTCTGTTATTTATCAAATCAGTAATTTTTATTTTGGTTTTTGGCTGGAGGACTATCCCATGGTCTAGAGGCATAAATATGATTTTCCAAGGCCGTGGGTAAATTACCTCACGGCCTTTTTTATTGCGAATTTGAGGACATACGGAGGCGAAAATGATCGGCAAAGAGATTAGGATGTCGCGTATCATGGACCACAAGCGGCAAACGACCGTCATCGTGCCCATGGATCACGGTGTCAGCGCCGGCCCGGTAGCCGGTCTGATAGACATGAAGCATGCCATTAATGAAGCTGCTAAAGGCGGAGCCAGTGCGGTTGTTATCCATAAGGGCCTGGTTTGTCACGGATATGGGATACAATGCGACCTTGGCCTCATCGTGCATCTGTCCGGAAGCACCAACCTCTCCCCTGAACCTTACGCCAAAACACTGGTCTGCACGGTGGAAGAAGCTATAAAGCTTGGAGCTGACGCAGTGTCGGTGCACGTTAATTTGGGCAATAATCGGGAAAAAGAGATGCTGGCTGATTTGAGCGCCGTAGCCCGGACGGCCAATGATTGGGGCATACCGCTTCTGGCCATGATATACTGCCGTGGGGAAAGAATCGAAAATGAGTTTGCCCCTGAAGCGGTTAAACATGGGGCTCGTTTAGGGGCTGAACTTGGAGCTGACCTGGTCAAGGTGCCTTACACCGGTGATCCTGAAACATTCAGCCGGGTGGTCGAAGGATGCGCGGTACCGGTGGTCATTGCCGGAGGGCCAAAGATGACATCAGACCGTGATGTCTTGGAGATGGTCCATGGCGCCATATCCGCCGGTGCAGCCGGACTTTCTATCGGAAGAAACGTTTTTCAGCACCGCGCCCCATCAGCCATGATACAGGCCATGAGTGAGATAGTACATAAAGGCCGCAGTGTGGACGAAGCGCTGAATGTACTGGCCCGCTCCACCAGAAAAGCAGCTTGAGAAACCGTTTCAAGACCGAGCCGGCGCGAAGCGAGCCGCTGTTTTATCCCGCGGTAACAGGATTACTAGAGGCTATCTCAAAATTAGTGTTTTGGCTTAAATTACAGAGAAAGAAAATTGAACCTGACAATGAGTTCGGCTAAAGGATGAAGTTTTGCAGAAAATTCGAGGTCTCTTTCAAGGATTCAGCCAATACCTTTCGGCGGTCTCTATCAATTTAT
>CAZVRN010000151.1:0-7769 GCA_964629485.1 uncultured Thermodesulfobacteriota bacterium
CCGCTCAGGATCGCGCCAACCACCGGTACCCCTCATACAACGGGATGCTTGAATTTCGGCAGGCGGTGGCGGATTGGTATAATCGCCGATTCCAGCTCAGCCTCGATCCGGAGAGGGAAATTTTAACCCTTATCGGTTCGAAAGAAGGTATTGCTCACATCCCGCTGGCTTTTATCAATCCGGGAGATACGGTTCTGGTTCCCGACCCGGGCTATCCGGTCTATAAAATAGGAACCATGTTTGCAGGCGGGGTCCCTTATTTTATGCCGCTTCTTGAGGAAAACGACTTTTTGCCTGATTTTTCGGCCATCCCAGCCGAAGTGGCCAAAAAAACCAAAATGATGTTCATCAATTACCCCAACAACCCAACAGCCGCGGCGGCTGACCTTAAATTCTATCAGGAGTTGGTGGACTTTGCTCAACAGTATGAAATCATAACTCTAAATGATGCTGCTTATTCGGAAATCTATTATGAAGAGCATAAAACTCCCAGCTTCCTTGAAGTTCCGGGAGCAAAAGAAGTCGGCCTTGAATTCCATTCTCTTTCCAAAACTTACAACATGACTGGCTGGCGTATCGGGTGGGCGGCGGGTAGATCCGATTTGGTGCAGGGGTTGGCAAGTATTAAAGAAAATGTTGATTCCGGTGTTTTTCAGGCAGTACAATTCGCGGGGATAAGAGCGTTGCAGGGAGACCAGAGCTGTGTGGAAGAAATGCGAAAGATATATACTCAGCGGCGAGATGTCCTGATTTCCGGGTTAAGGGAACTAGGCCTTTCGGTAAAAACTCCGCAGGCCAGCATTTTTCTGTGGGCCAGAGTGCCTGATGGTTATACATCAACGAGCTTTACAACCAAACTCCTGGAAGAAACCGGTGTGGTCTGTACGCCGGGAAACAGTTTCGGTCCTTCAGGTGAGGGTTACGTTCGTTTCGCATTGACCCAGGAGAAAGATAGGCTGCTAGAAGCGGTGAGCCGGATAAGGAAACTTCAATTATAGAATCTCGTTTACCAGCAGCTCTTGGTCTGGGGTCAAACCTTGGGGATAAAGAAAAGAATCTTAAGGAGGCCCTGGATAAGATAAGAGGGCTCAGCAGTATTATCTTGGTGAAGGTTTCGCCCTTTTATTTGACCCGGCCAGTGGGCCAAACAAACCAAGACTGGTTTCTTAATGCCGCCGCTCTTATCGAAACCGCCCTGACACCTCAAAGTCTCTTAAAAATTCTGCTGATGACTGAGCGTGAAATGGGACGGGTTCGAGGGGCCAAATGGGGGCCGCGCTTAATTGACTTGGACCTTCTGTTTTTTGATCAGGCAGTCATAGAAGAAGAAGGTTTAAAAATCCCACACCCCTATTTGAATAAACGCCGGTTTGTGCTGCTGCCTTTAACGGATATTGCTCCAAAATGGATTCATCCCGTTTTGAAACAAACACCCGGAGAGATGCTAGCGAACCTGACAAAGGACGGACAGGAGGCAATTCGGTTGTGACCTATCTCCGCTGGTTAATAATAGTTGTTATTTTCTATTTGATTTATCGTGTCTTAAAGGGTTTGGTCATGCCACGGACTTCTTTTGAAGATCAATTTGCCAGACCCGGGCCGGAGGAAGCCGGAGAAAGTGAAACATCTTATGACTTGGTACAGGATCCCCACTGCGGGACCTACCTGCCCAAGGCAGAAGCGATTCCATTCACTATGAATGGACAAACGCTCTATTTCTGCAGCCAGGAGTGTAAAGATAAATTTTTGGAAACACAAAAACAAAATTAGCAGGAGCGTAGAATGAAATTTTTTTTAGATACCGCTAATCTGGACGAGATAAAAGAGGCTGTCAGCATGGGACTCGTGGATGGGGTGACAACCAATCCTTCCCTGATGGCCAAAGAAAAAACAGACTACGAGACGCGAATAAAAGAGATCTGCGAGGTAGTGGAAGGACCAGTAAGCGCCGAAGTCTTGAGCCTCGATACGGAAGGGATGATTCGCGAAGCACGGCAACTGACCAAGATACATCCCAATGTGGTGGTTAAAATCCCCATGACCACGGAAGGAATAAAAGCCACCAAGGCTTTAACCCAGGAAGGGATAAAGGTAAACGTTACGCTGGTATTTAGTGCCACACAGGCATTGTTAGCGGCAAAGGCCGGAGCCGCTTTTGTCAGCCCGTTTATCGGCCGGCTGGATGACATTTCCAATGTGGGTATGGAGCTTGTGGAACAAATTATAACCATATACGGCAATTACGGTTTTGATACCGAAATAATCGTGGCCAGCGTTCGTCACCCGGGCCACGTGCTTGAGGCGGCCCTTTTAGACGCGGATATAGCAACCATTCCCTTTAAGGTCATTAAACAACTGAGCCAGCACCCATTAACCGATATCGGCTTAAAACGATTCCTGGATGACTGGGAAAAAGCCAACAAAACTAATTAAAACAAGCCTGCTGCTTGCTTGGGCAGGGACAGTGGCGTTGGCTCTCCATCCCGGTATTAGTTCGGCGAAAGATGTTTACAAGTACAAAGACTCACGCGGAGTGATTCATTTTACGGACGCTCCAACAGATACACGCTTTAAACTCTACCGAGTTTACGGTGTTAGGGGCCGGGTTAAAACAAAGTCATATCGAGTGGATTTAGCTGAAATCCAGAAACACGTGAATGCTGCTGCCAAAATCTATCATTTGGACCCTGCACTGATTAAAGCGATCATTAAGGCTGAATCAGCTTTTGATCCGTTTGCAGTATCTCTTGCCGGGGCAAAGGGGTTGATGCAACTTATGCCAAAAACCGCAATGGAAATGAACGTGCGGGATACGTTTAATCCGCAACAAAATATTTTTGGCGGCAGCAGGTACCTGCGTCATCTCCTGGATAAATATAAAGGGAACCTCAAGCTAGCCTTGGCTGCGTATAACCTTGGCCCGCAAAAAATTTCTAAGGACGGGAAAATACCGTTGGTGCGGGAGACCGATCAATATATCAAGCGTGTTATGCAATATTATAAGGCTTTTAAAAAAAATGAATAAGCAACAACCCAAAATTCTCAATCTGGCCAATCTGCTGACGCTGAGTAGGGTTGCGGCCGTTCCGATTTTGGTTTTACTGCTGATTTTCGAAGGCAGAACCACTTCCATCATCGCCGCTCTTCTTTTTTTGACAGCCACATTAACGGATCTGCTGGATGGATTCCTGGCCCGCCGTCAGAAATTAGTTACAAACTTTGGACGGTTTCTCGATCCGCTGGCGGATAAACTACTCAACTCAGCCGCCCTGATTATGCTCATACCGCTTAACCGAGTCGCCGCCTGGATGGTTTTCTTAATTATTGGCCGGGATTTAGCCGTAACCGGGCTGCGAGCCATCGCTGCAACAGAAGGTATTGTTATAGATGCCAGCATACTGGGAAAACGCAAAACCCTGACTCAAAATATTGCCATATGCCTGCTTTTGGGGCATTACCCAATATGGTTTTTCAATCTCCAAGTATATGGCACCTTTCTGCTCTGGCTGGCCCTGGTAATAACCTACTGGTCGGGAGCGGCTTATTTTAGTAAATTTTACAAAGTTGTAAGTACCAACCCTGACAGGGATGCTACTGGCAAGTGAAATAACCGGTTCATATTGCGGCCTCCTTTTTAGCGGCCTGGTTATATCACCACAACGAATCCTGCACGACCATCATGTCTATACGCCTCGTATAACCTTGACCAGCAACATCAAATGCGGAAGTTTTGGTTGACTTTTCCCGGTTATATTGTTAAATTTTTTTCGAATCTGGAGATGGAGTCCTCCGGAAAAACTGCCTAGATTGGGCTGATGACTCCTAGAGCGTAAGTTTATTATAAGGGGGAGTTGGCATCGGGGCGGTGAAAATCTCATTAAAAGGGATTTTCGACGTCCAGATTCCGATCAGGCAAATTTTTGAAAGGAGGGCTTATGCTTCAGAACTCTGCACCACGCCGCTTTGAATTATTCGATCTAGCCGGCCTCTTGTCAGAAGCGATCAACTGTATTAAAACATTAGGCGAAAGCTTTGAAGTAACATCATCACGACTTGGCGATTTGCGCGAGCGACTGGCGCAGGGCCGGTTCCACCTGGCTGTCCTGGGGCAATTCAAACGCGGCAAGAGTACCTTGCTCAATGCGCTGCTGGGAGAGGCAGTGCTGCCCACGGCCGTTATTCCCCTGACAGCCATCCCGACGTTTATCCGAACCGGGCCTGAACTTCAGGCCACTGTCTTTTTTCAGGATGACCGTCTCCCGGAGAAATTTACTGCAACCGAGACCGAGAACCTTAATGCATTCCTGGCCCAGTTCGTCACTGAGAGCGGAAATCCGAAAAACCGCCTGGGCGTTTCCAACGTGGAGATCACCCACCCCGCGGACATCTTAGAGAAGGGTGTAGTGCTGATCGACACGCCAGGAATCGGATCTACCTTTCGGCACAACACCGAGGCTACATTAAATTTCCTGCCGCAATGCGACGCCTCCTTATTCCTGGTTTCGTCCGATCCTCCGCTGACAGAAGTAGAGGTCGAGTTTCTCAAGCAAGTACGGAAAAAGATCCCTCGATTATTTTTTATTCTCAACAAGGTCGATTACCTCGGCACCAACGACCGCCAAGCGGCCCTGGAATTCCTGCAAAGGGTGCTTGCTGAACAGGCGGGAATTGAAAGAAATGTGCCGGTTTTTTGTGTTTCAGCCAAGCAGGGTCTCGAAGCGCGGCTGACGGGTGACTCCCGGTTATGGCGGCAAAGCGGCTTAGAAGAAGTGGAACATCACCTTGTTGAGTTTCTGGCCAACGAGAAATCGCAGACCCTGCACGAAGCGGTCGGACGGAAAGCCGGTGATGTGATCGCCGATGTGATGATGCGTTTGCATCTGGCAATGCGTTCCCTTCAGATGCCGCTTGAAGAGCTTGAGAAGAGCCTTGAAATTTTTGAAAGAAAAATTAAAGAAGTTCAGCGGCAGCGCCTATCAGCCGGCGATCTGCTAGCCGGCGACCAAAAACGAATGCATGAATTCTTGGAGGAACATGCTAAGGATCTCCGTGCTGCGGCGCGGGAATACCTTGAAAACGTTGTAAAAGAGACCCTCGCACACCAGGATGGGAAAGATGTGAACGAAAAAGTCATCCAAGCGACTTTGTCTGAAGCGATTCCAGGATACTTCGAGCATCAGACCGGATTGACGACTGAGCTGTTCCAGAAACGGATGACTGAAGCCTTGCGGCCTCATCAGGAGCGGGCCGAAGAGCTTATTGAAATGATCCGCCGGGCGGCGGCGGAGTTGTTCGAGGTGCCTTACCACGCCCCGGAAACTGAGCGAGCGTTTGAGATGGTCCGGCGGCCATACTGGGTCACACACACGTGGATAACGAGACTCAACCCTATTCCCAACGGTGTGGTGGACAAGTTATTGCCACCCAAAACGCGGCGGCGACGGATTCTAAAGCGGGTCAACGCTCAAATTAGTGCGCTGGTCCTCTCCAACGTGGAAAATTTGCGTTGGGCGACTTACCAAAGTATCAATGAAACGTTCAGGCGGTTTGGTTCAATTTTAGATGAAAGGCTAGTCGACACCATAACCGCCACACACGGTGCGATTCGCGCGGCCATGGAGCAACGGCAAAAACAAGGCGAATTAGTGTCGCAGAAAGTATCGCGATTGGAAACGGCAATGCATGAGCTTACCCGGTTACAGGAAGCACTGGAATGTGCTTTTTGCGGTAAAACGAGCTAGTTTTGACTCGGATTGACAGAAGAACATCTCAAAAGGATTTTCAATAGAAACCTCTTATGAATCAGTAATTTTGTTGAAATCGCGGAAGGTGAGAGCGAGTTCGGCTAAAGGATGAAGTTCTTAAGAGATCTCCAATAAGCTTTTTATCTGCCTTATCTCAGGATCAGTACCGAGGATTCACTTCCTTTTATGAGTTTAGTTACTTTTCCTTTGGGAAAAACCTTTTCAAGTATGGATTTTTTACCCATCCATAAGGCCATGAGACCCCATTTGGCCTCCTGCGAAATAAATGAATCCAGGGACGACAGCTTAACAATCTCAATCCAGGGTTCAAGGTTCTGGGCTCGGTAATATTTCAAGATGGAATCCATCTTTTTTTCAACCTCTGCCTTTAAGCTTTCCCCTTCTGTCAGCCCAATAAGTTCAAGCTTGGCCTTGTGGAGGGTTACCAGTTGATTAATCATCTCCAGGGATTGTTGACTGACCAGGTCATGATCCAGGCAACATACGATTTTATCGACCTTTTTTTCTTCTTTGACGACAAGGACAGAGCATAGAGCTTCATTTACGACCTTTTGAGGAAGAGCATTCTGCCCTTCCCATTCACACCCCTTTGAGTTGTCACAGCCTAGGACAATAAGATCGGTTTCCTCTTCTTCGGCTTCAGCCAAAATTTCTTTAACAGGATTACCCAACCTTATTCGTGCCTTCAAGTCTTTTTTGGCACTCTTGGCCACATACAGTTCTTCCCAAACACCTTTTCTCAGTTCTACCAACTCGTACCCAAACTCGCGCTGAAGATAAGGACATTCATCTTCCTTGAAATGTCCGAGAAACCTTTCACGATATTCATTGAGCGCTCTTGGCAATGGGTGGTCAATTCCCCATGGTTGAGTCATGAAATCGGAACGATCCAGGTTGGAGATCTTCTTGGAATACACCCCCAGCAATGTAACGTTCGCCCATGTATTTGCCGCCAGCCTGGCAACTTCATCAATCGCATGAGCGCTATAGGGTTTTTGATCCACCGCAACAAGAATTCTCATATTAACCTCCTTACAGAATTTGCTAAATGATCAAGACGGTAAATACTGGCGGTCACCAAGAATCAAAATTTTAACAGCTTGACTTAATTGACGGCTCAACCACTCGATGACTCAATAAGCTCAAAACTATCCTTTTGGATCTCTTCATAGAGCACAGGCGATGGAGTCATCTTCTGTCTTATTGCCAGCAAAACAGGACAGCAGATGGAACACGGCTAAGCAACTCCAACATAGGACTTTTTCTGGCCGTCTGCCTCATGATACATGATACCACCAGGCCATAGTCTTGCAGGGAATCGGCAATCTTTGCCGGGACATCCCGGATCACTTTGGTTGCTTCCGGAAACCATTCAGATTCGGCAAGCATACCCTTGGCTGCAGTAAGGATTTCATCGTCCTCTTCAAGCATCCCGATTGCAGTCTTTTCAGCGCTTTTCCTTAAGCCCAGCAAGCCGGGTTTCTGAACTATCACATGAAGCAGATCGAATTTCAGCTCTGCCCCCTTGAAAAGACTGGAGAAAGTTGGAATCAGGGGCCACAATTCCGTTTCCTCCTCCACCAAAAGGGCGACCTTCTTAATACCGACCAAGTTTCTCACTAAAAGAAAGGGACAAGGCATTCTCTTGTACAGTTTGGACCGAATTTTTTTATTGAAATGAGAAGTACTGAAAGATAACAGAGTCCCTTCCACCAAGAGGTCATAGTGTCCTTCTTTCAACTCATTCAGTATACCATCCTCTCGATCACCGACTATTACCTTAGGTGAGCCTAAGTTAGGATAAGATGCTCTCTCAGCGCTAACAAGCTGAGAGATTTCTATCTCGGCCGTTTCTAACAAGCCCTTTTCCCAGGTTCGCCGCACCCACCCCGTCCCGGGAGGATTTTCATCGGAATCAGGCTCTTCCACATGAATTGTTTTTATGTCCATTTCCATTATGTTTGCCATTTGACAAACATATCGAAGGGCAATGCTGGATGCCAA
>CAZVRN010000152.1:0-7756 GCA_964629485.1 uncultured Thermodesulfobacteriota bacterium
CACAACCTTGTCCATGTCAATTAAGCGCTGGGCTTCTTCCTGAGCCAGGAGCTGGAGCGCTTCACGTACCCGGATTTTACGCTGTTTGGTTTTCTTAGGGAAGATGTTGCCAAATATATCCTTCAAGTTTAAGTCCATCTCTTCCAGGCCAAGATTGCTGAACACCTCGACAACGGGACGCGATGTATCACTCACCTCTACATCCACAAAACGCTCGTCCAGCTTGCCCTCCCTGAGCAGACGCCGCAGTTTTTCGCGGGTGGCGTTATGCTGGCCGTCACTGACTTCGTGTCCGCTTCTTACAACCTCAAGCGAACCTTCCCAGTTTGTGGCTTCGCTTTGCTTTTCTTTGTGCGAATCGTTGCGGGGTAGAAGGGTATCCAGTATTCTTTCTTCCGCGATCTCTGAAGCCCGGTCCTCCACCTTTTGTCGTTCTTCAGCCTTGACCATATTCACGGCCAGTTCAGTCAAGTCCCGAATCATGGATTCCACATCCCGGCCCACGTAACCTACTTCAGTGAACTTGGAAGCTTCGACTTTGAGAAAAGGGGACTGGGCCATACGGGCCAGGCGCCGGGCTATTTCAGTTTTCCCCACACCGGTGGGCCCGATCATAATAATATTTTTAGGAGCAATTTCGTCTCGCAGATCTTTAGGAACCTGCTGCCGCCTCCAGCGGTTGCGCAGGGCAATAGCTACGGCACGTTTGGCCCGGTCCTGACCGATAATAAAACGGTCCAGTTCGGACACGATTTCTTTTGGCGTTAGTTGATTCATTTTATCAGACAATGTCACTAAAGCTCCTCAATGGTAATATTTTCATTGGTGTATATGCATATTCCGGCGGCGATACGCATGGCTTCTTCAACAATAATTCGGGCGTCAAGGTGCGTATGTTTTATTAAAGCGCGCGCCGCTGCCAAGGCGTAAGCGCCACCCGACCCAATAGCCGCCAAACCATCTTCCGGTTCGATCACGTCGCCGGTACCTGAAATAATCAGGGAGTGATCTCGATCGACAGCAATCAGAAGGGCCTCGAGACGCCTTAAGCTTTTATCCATACGCCAGTCCTTTGCCAGCTCGACCGCGCCTCGAACCAGATTGCCGTGATGTTGTTCCAGTTTTTTTTCAAAACGTTCGAATAAAGTAAACGCGTCGGCGCCGCCTCCGGCGAACCCCGCCAGGACCTTGTCATGATACATCCTACGGATTTTAACGGCTTCACGCTTCATGATTGTTTCATTGAAGGTTACTTGGCCGTCTCCACCAATGGCAACCCGGCCTTTGTATCTCACGGCAAGAATAGTCGTTGACCTGATTGCTGAATCACTTTTCATGCTGACTTGTCCCTTGTTTTTTCATGTCTGTGTTTCGTGCGCGCGGATGCGCTGAATCATAAATTTTCATCAGGTAATCCACGTTTGTATGCGTATACGCCTGGGTCGTGGACAGACTGGCATGTCCCAGCAGTTCCTGAATAGCCCGAATGTCTGCTCCGGCCTGAAGCATATGTGTGGCAAATGTATGCCTGAGAGAATGGGGTGATAAACCTTTTTCCAGGCTCAACCGGGTAATGTAGTCCTCAAAACGGCGTCTAAGGACTCTATCGTTGAGACGCTTACCTCGTTTACCCAAAAAGAGAGCCGATCTTTCTTTTATTTTTGCAGCGGATTCCAGCTCCGGCCTAACAGCCAAGTACGCCTTCAAGGCAGTTTTGGCCTTGCTTCCCACAGGCACAATCCGTTCTTTCCCGCCTTTTCCCATAACACGCGCCTGGTTGTTTTTCAGATCAAGATCATCCAGGTCCAGATTGACCAATTCCGCGATGCGAAGGCCTGAGGAGTACAGTAGTTCCATAGCGGCGCGATCTCTCAAACCATCAGAGGTGCTGATGTCAGGCGCTTTCATTAAGGCAAAAGCCTCGTCCACGTTTAAAAATCGAGGCTGTTTTTTCTGCCGGCGCGGCGGAGAAACCTGCATAGCCGGATTGATCGTCATGTGACCTTCATAAATCATGAACTTAAAGAAAGTGCGCAGGCTCGACAACTTGCGTGCCAGAGAGACGTTTTGGTTCTTTTTATGCAAATGGAAAAGATAAGCGCGCACTTCATTTTTTGAAATATCCTCTAACGCGTTTATCCCCTGGTTTTCTGCAGCAAAGTGTAAGAAATCCCTTACATCTCTCCGGTATGCTTTCACGGTATTCTCGGACCGCCCCCTTATAATTTGCAAATAATTTGAAAATTCTTCTATTAAAGATTCATCAAATGTCTGCCTCACGCTCTTCTCCTCCATGCAACCGGAAGAAAAATAATAATTTTAACAAAATACAAGGAAAAGGCAATTATTTTTTTATTTCTTTTTATGAATTTTAAAGCACGGTATTTTCCCATAACGCCGGAACGAACGATGCACCCGACTTTGGCATTTTTTGGGTGTCATGATGTAAAAGACCCGCGTGGCGGTTTATCCATATGCGGTTGATGCTGTGTTGAACTTAACTCAGAAATATCGACTGGATAGGCGTAAAAAGCCATTATATTACAATGCAGGCCATTTTTGGTGGATGATTTTGAGCATTCGCTCTTGAACTTCCTCAATGGTTAAGCCGGTGGAGTCAATGATTACCGCATTTTCAGCCGGTCGAAGGGGGGACAGCTCCCGGGAGGAATCCGCCTGGTCCCGGGCGATCATATCCTGACTGACCTGTTCGAGGCTGATTTCTTTTCCTTTCTGACGAAGCTCTTCGAACCTCCTTCTGGCTCGTTCCCGGGGAGATGCTTTAAGAAAAAATTTAACTCCGGCCTCCGGGAAGACAACAGTGCCCATGTCTCGACCCTCGGCTACAATACGGCCTTTTTCCCCGATTTTTTTCTGCTGTTCAACCATGGCTGATCGGACGCTGGCTTTAGCAGATACGGTCGAAGCGAGTGCGCTGATCCGGGGTTCCCTAATTTTTTCAGTAACTTCCTGTTCGCCCAGAAAAATGCGGGTCTTTCGGAGACCAGGCATAACCCTGAGGTCCAGTTTGGCGAGCACTTCAGAAAGCCCGGAATCATCAGCTACATCCTTCCCGGCTTTTTCAACAGCCACAGCCACAGCCCGATACATAGCTCCGGTGTCCAGGTAAAGCCAATGCAACTGTTCAGCCAGAGCTCGGGCCATGGTGCTTTTCCCGGCTCCTGCCGGTCCATCGATGGTGATGATTTTTTTTTCTGGCTTCATGGCGTTTAGCGGCCCATGACCTCCTGAAACGTCTTGATAAAACGTTCGTTTTCTTCCGCCGATCCAATCGTGAGACGA
This sequence comes from uncultured Thermodesulfobacteriota bacterium, assembly GCA_964629485.1. Lineage (GTDB taxonomy): Bacteria > Desulfobacterota > Desulfarculia > Adiutricales > JAFDHD01 > JAFDHD01. The sequence continues at coordinate 3,304 of CAZVRN010000152.1, forward strand.
AACGCCTGCTTGAGCCCATAACTTTCCATGGAGCGAACGATTATTCCCTTTTTAATGAGTTGGTCAACGATTTCACGTGCCGGCTTATCCAGTTCTATTAAAAAATAATTTGTTTGACATCGGTGATATATAACACCCATTTTGTCGAGTTCGGACCAGATATAATCAAGCCCCGTCCAGGTGGTGTCCCGGGTTTTTTGATAAAATTCCTTGTCCTCAAGCGCGGCGATGGCTCCAATTTGGGCCAGAGAGTTTACGTTGAAAGGCTGCCTTACCCGATCGAGATAATTGATCAGTTCGGAATGGCCTATTCCATATCCGATGCGAAGGCCGGCCAGGCCGTAAGCTTTGGAAAAAGTCCGCATGAAAATAATCGGCTGATCTGTTGCAATCAACTCCTGGGGCTCGATAAGCTCCGCGTTCCGCACAAAATCACGGTACGCCTCATCCAGAACCAAAATCGTGGTTTTGGGGAGGTCGGCTATAAAAGACCTTAATTCCTCTGCCGGAGTCAGGGAGCCGGACGGATTGTTCGGATTATCCAGAAAGATCAACCTGGTATTATCTCCCACGGCTTTACGTATCCCGGTCAAATCATGCTGAAAGCGCTTCAGCGGGATTTGCACAAGCTTTCCGGCGGCTACCTGGACGACCTTAGAGTAAAACAAAAAGGTTGGATCTGAAATGATCACTTCCTCACCCGGACGCAGAAAGGCGTGTATTGAGAGCTCGATAATTTCATCAGACCCGTTTCCCAGGATGATATTAGTCATATCCAGATCTAGATGTTCGGCGAGGGCTTGTTTGAGCTGGTGGCCGCTGGCGTCCGGGTAGCGGTGCAGTCCCGGCAGAGCTGCTGTTATGGCGGCCACGGCGCGTGGAGACGGCCCCAGGGGGTTCTCGTTGGAGGCCAACTTTATAACTCCGGTAATTCCCAGTTCTCGTTCCACTTCCTCGATGGGTTTGCCAGGCGGGTAGGGCTCCAGCGAGGCGATATTTTCAGTAATAAAATGTTCAAACATGGTTTTATTCACTCTTTTTTTAAGGCCTTAAGTTACTTATCCAAGCCCAGGAATTCCCTGTCTCTTTCCATAAAATAAATCCAGGTGTTTCGCGACATAAGGCAGTAGTCCTCTTGGTGAAGCACCTTAAGTATCTCCAGGCGAGTCCTTCTGGCTTCAGCATCTTCGGGATCGTGTTTGAGCAATACGTCCAGGACCTGAAGGGCAAGCTGGGCCTGATTTTGTCTCAGGAGATCATAGGCTCTTTTAAGAATGGCTTTTCGGTCGCCAATGAGATTGAAAATCTCTTCATTGACCTCCCGTTCTGGGCGAGGCAGGAGGTGGGCTGGGTTATGATCAAAATATCCATGATACCAGCGGTAAATATTATACACGGCAAATTCCGGTCTGGAGTAAATAAAACGGAGATATTTATGATCCTTGAGGTGGTCGGGCAGTTTTACTATATGGATCATTTCGTCTATTGGGATATCCTTATTGATGCAATCCACGACCTGGTCATGGATGGAATGAATCGCCTCGATAGTGACATCAAGGACCTCCCTGACCTGATCCCCCTGGTAGACGGAAAACCCTCCGCCGGTAACAATCATTTCCGGTTTCTTATAACGGACCGTTTCCAGGGCCCGGGCCCAGGGGAGGGCGAATCGGGTTGGTTTGAAAGGGTTGCCTATGTTGGGAAAACCTCCGATGAGGAGGTCGCCGACAAATGCAGTTCGGATTTCGGGCACGTATACCCAGGTATGGTCATCAGTTTCAGCGCGTGCATGATACAGCTCAAAGGTTTTATCCCCAAGTTTGAAAATTATGGATTCATCGTATGTCTTTGTTGGCATAACAGGCGCGGGCGGCTGTCCAAGTTCCAGGGGCAGGTTAAATTGAATCGCTCCAATCCTGGCTCGATAGTCTGCCTGAAACCTGTATTTCTCAAACCTTTCGAGTATGAGGTGGTGGGCAATTATCTCGGGGGAGTCGTCCAAAAAGGCCTTAGCGCCCCCCACGTGATCACCATGTCCGTGGGTGAAAATAATGTATTTTACCGGACCGCCTGTTTCCCGGATTTTGTCGTACATCTTTTTTCCTACTTGTTCGTTGATCAAGGTGTCGACAACGACAGTTCCTTCAGATGTATTTATCCAGGCTGCATTGGAGATGAGTTGCTTGGCCGCATAAACATCCGGGTGGGGCTGGCTAAACCGAACCACTGAATAATCAATGTATTGAATGGCCTGGTTTTTTTTGGGTTTCTTCGATGATTCAAGAGCCTGTTGATCCTTTTTCGCTCTCATATCATCTATGGGTGTTTTTTTGACTTCATCCGGCATATATACGTTTCCTCCCCGATGGGCTTTGAATTGTTAAACATCTTGCCCGATTAAAAAGGCGGTGTCAATTTCCATTGAAGTAAAGAAGAATTTTTTTGTATTATTAATATATTTCGAATTGATCAGATTAAGCCGAACATCAAAAAAATAAAAGTAATGTTAAATATAGATAATAGTTGTAACATCTTGAAATATAGGTGTTATTATCTGTAATATTTAAAATTTTTTATTTCGCCGTGTCGTCGTTACTTGTGTGCCGCAAGTATACTTGTTAGATTAATTAAAAAACATATCTATACGAAAACGCATCTTATTGCCAGATTGGAGGAAAATATGAAAAAATACGTGATTATAGGGAACGGGGTGGCTGGAGCGACCGCGGCGCGTAAAATCAGAGAAGCGGACTCAGAAGGCTCAATAGTGATTTTCTCCAACGAAGCTGAGCCGTTTTACTACCGGCCGCGTCTTCCTGATTTTATTGCCGGTGCTGTGGATGTTCCCCAATTTACTTTACAGGACTCTAAATGGTACGCTGCCCGGAATATAGATTTGCGCCTTGAGGAAATCATTACAGAGGTCAATATTGACGCTCAGGAAGTCCGGTCTGAAAAAGGGGCTACAGCGCCGTACGACGCTTTGCTGCTTGCTACCGGGGCGAGGGGTTTTATTCCTCCTGTACCTGGCACTGACAAGGAAGGTGTTTTTACTCTCAGGTCGGTTGCCGACGCACGGGCTATAGTGTCACAGGCGGAAACAACCCAGGAAGCGATCTTGATCGGAGGCGGACTCTTGGGGCTGGAAGCAGGGTATGGTCTGACGAGAAGGGGACTTAAAGTAAAGGTGGTGGAATTTTTTGACCGGTTGCTTCCTCGCCAAATGGATCCGGCCGGGGCACTCAAGCTTCAGCGCATTCTGGAAGAAACAGGGTTTTCCTTTTTCCTCGGGGCCCGAGCCAAGGAGATTCTGGGAGATCAGTGCGCCCGAGGACTGGCTTTGGAGGACGGCCAGAATTTAGAAGGCGATATGATTCTTTTCTCAGCCGGAATTAGACCTAACCTGGATCTGGCCGTCCAGATGAATTTAGAGGTAGATAAAGGAGTTAAGGTGGATGATCGTCTCCTGACCAGCCAGGAAGGTGTTTGGGCTGCTGGTGACCTGGTTGAGCACCAGGGGAGAGTTTACGGCATTTGGCCCGCGGCTTCGAGCCAGGGGGAGGTGGCCGGCGTTAATATGTCAGGCGGCAAAGCTGTTTACCAGGGCACTTTGATGTCAAATTCCCTTAAAGTAGTTGGTGTTGACCTGACTTCGGCCGGTGAAATAGACCCGGAGGGAAAGCTTAAGTCTGTGGTATACGAAACCGAAAGAAGCTATCGCAAGATCGTGGTTAAGGACGGCCGTATCGCCGGTTATATTTTCTTCGGCCTTACCCAGGGCATCAAAGAATGTCAGAGCGCCTTGGAGCAGGGAACGGATATCAGTTCTTTCCTTGATGAGATGCAGGAAAAGGATTTTGATTTTTCCACAATAATTCAATGAGCTGTATATTATTAGAGTAAATTGGCCGGGAAGCCTTGTCTGCGGTCAAAGAAAATGGGGGGAGTCTTTTATAATTAAAAGACATCCCCCATGACAATCATCTTGGCCGCGCACCTTTTGTCGAGCCAGCTTAAAAGGACTTGGTCTTGTGTGAAATCAAGACCCGAAGCATTCACGACACAAACTGCATTACTTACCGCTGCTTCCTTCCGGACCTGACGGGGTTCGTAACCGTTTGTTGCGCAAAGTCAAGCCATTTTCAACACAAAACTAGCCACCTTTTAAGTTGAGCCCTCGAAAAGGAATTCAACCCCGCGTAAGCGGATTTCGGGTTTAGGGCACCGCTAGCTCCCCGTCTAGCGCGACCAAGATTCATTAATAGTAGCTATTATATTCGGAAGATACTAAAAATCAAGATGGATTTTGTAGGCATTAGCAGATATTATAAGTTTTTTAAAAAGTGCATTGCAATAAGCCAAGGAAATTCGGCGTATCTTCCTATTATCCATGAGCCGGGGTTCCACGTTTACAACAGTAATCCAAATCTGCTGTTTTTAAACGCCTCCTTAT
>CAZVRN010000153.1:0-7728 GCA_964629485.1 uncultured Thermodesulfobacteriota bacterium
TGCGTATCGAGATACTCGAAAAACTGGGTAAAGATGACTACTGCCTCATGTCCCGCAACTCATGGGTCTATTTTATTGACAAAGACAAAGAGTTCCTGCAGTCAAAGGAGGCACTCCAAGCGGTGAGGTCAGGTTAAATTTCAGGTATTCTGAACATCGATCTGACCGAGCTCGAAATTTACTGGCACTAACTTCAAGCAAGGGGAAAAAGGAATGACAAACAAACCCAATATCGTTTATATTTTTTCCGATCAACACCGGGGGACAGTATGGGCTGCGCCGGACATCCGGTCGTCCGCACGCCCAGCCTGGACCAGTTAGCCTCGGAAGGAGTCAATTTTACGCGCTGCTCAACCAATTCTCCTTTATGCATGCCGGCCAGGGCATCCATGATGACCGGGCAGTATGTCTGTGAGCACGGCGTGTGGAACAACGACCTCGAAGCCGATCCGGACGGCCCCAGCCATGTCCGCAATATACGCGAGGCCGGCTATCATACCGCTCTTATCGGCAAAACTCACCTCTGGATACATGGCGCAAAAAACAGCGGGATTCACACCCGTGAAAAAGAGGAAATACTAAAAAGGTGGGGCTTCGAAGACATCCATGAACTGACCGGCCCTATCGCCACCATAAGGACTGATTCGCCTTACACGGATTATCTGAAGGAAAAGGGGCTCCTGGAAACGCATCGTCAATACATGTTCGATTACTGGCGGAACTGGTCCAACGGGAAGGCTAAACCGTGGGAAGAACCGCCTTCACCCTTAAGCAAGGAAGACCACCTGGATGGATACACCGGAAGAAAGGCCGTGGAATGGATAAACAGGTATAAGGGGGAAAAACCGTTCTATCTGCAGGTTCTGTTCCCGGGCCCCCATGATCCCTTTGATTCCCTGGCTGAATACAGGGCCATGTACAAGCCCGAAGATATGCCGGCGGCCATTATGGATTGGCCCCAGGAGCCCAGGCCGCCTTATGTGGAAATGGTGCTGAACTGGAGCGGTCTTAAGGGCATGACGCCCGAGCAAAACCAGATTATGAGAACATTTTACTACGCTAAAATTACCTTGATTGATGAATACATTGGTCTTATTGTAAAAGCCCTGGAAGAAAAAGGTCTGCTGGACAACACCTGGATTGTCTATAACTCGGATCACGGCGAGATGTTGGGCGATCACATGATGAGCCATAAGATCGTTTACTACCAAGGGGCTTTAAACATTCCATGCATCTTCAGGCCGCCAAAGGGTGTGGCCGGCTGGAAATCCGAGGCACTGACGGATCACCTGGATATAGCCGCCTCTCTTATCGACATCGCCGGGGCCAAGCCCCTGGATGCGAGTGACGGCCGTTCGCTGATTCCCAAGATCGAGGCAGGGCCGAACGGCGCGGAAGCCCAAAAAGGCAAAGAAGTGGTTTTCAGCGAGGTCTATGGAAGCTCCATGGCTTATGACGGGCGGTATAAAATGACCATTTTTTCCGGGACTCAAGAACCGGTCGAGCTTTTTGATCTTGAGAATGATCCGAACGAGCTAAAAAACCTGGTCAATGATCCTGACTTTGAATCAGTGCGCCGGGAATTGTTGGACAAGCATCTGAATTACCTGTCCGGCCGGATACATAAAGATAGATACGAGATTTTTCGGCGGGATTTGCTCGCTAACGTGAAAGCCGGCAAGAGGCCGAAGTGGGCTGAAGGGATTTCTTTTCTGAAAAGTTAAACCAAAAACCGAGACCTCTTAAGAACCAGTAATTTTGTTGAAATTACGGAAGATGACAATGAGTTCAGTTAAAGGATAAAGTTCTTAAGAGGTTTCAAACCCGCATTATTTAAGACCGGAAACAAAAGAAGCCAAGAAGACCGAAAACGACTTAAAAGAAGGAGGTTCAAAATGCCTAAAACAAGCGTGTTATGTTTAATCAGCGGCCTTCTGGTTATGACACTTGTCGCCCTGACCCCGATGATTTGCCTGGGTGCCTCTGGCAATGCAGATACGCTGATACTGGTCAGGGCACGAGAGGCGCAATTTCTGGACCCCAACGTAGCCACCTCGGACAGGTCAATAAACCTGTATCTCTTCGGTTCAATGGTTGTGCAGAATCTTTATAATGGGAAGTATTCGCCCCACCTGGCTAAGTCATGGGAAATTCTTAATCCGAAAACCTGGAAGTTCAATTTGCGCAAAGGGGTCTTGTTTCATAACGGTCAGGAAGTAACATCGGCGGATGTAAAATTCTCCTTTGAAAGAAGTTTAGGCCGGTTTAACCGCAGGTTCAAAGGTTATCGCAAGGGGGCGCTCAGGCGCCTCATCGCCTCCATTGAAACACCGGATGATTACACTGTTATTATTAAAACCAAATTCGCTGACGCTTCATTCCTCGGGATCCCCATGCTGCTTCAGGTCGTGCCGAAAGCATACGTGGAAAAAGTCGGGGACCAGGAATACGCCAGACATCCGGTCGGCTTCGGGCCTTTTAAGGTGAAAGAAATCAAGGTCGGCGAGCACTTGAGTCTCGAAAGGTTTGGAGATTACTGGAATTCCAGCCCAAAGCCGGGAGAATTAGGCCGCAGTCGGGTCAAAAGGGTGATCATGAAAACCCTGCCCCAGCAGGCGACCATGGTGGCCGCGTTAAAAACGGGCGAAGCAGACGCCATGATCGGGGTCCAGACCGATACGAGCAAGGAATTGAAAAAGCTGCTGAATATTACGGTTTATTATGCCCCGGGGTCCCTGCACGGGTTTTTTATTCTTAATTTCCGGGCTGAAAAAGATCCAAAAACCGGCGAACCCAACCCCTTGCGCGATGTCAGGGTACGGCGGGCTTTAAACTATGCCCTTGACCTGGACAGCATTATCAAGAATTACCTGACCGGCCGTGAGTGGAGAACGACCCTTATCGGGCGGACTCAAATCGGTTATGACCCCAAAGCGCCTATCTATCCGTATGATCCTGAAAAGGCGAAGAAGCTTCTGGCCGAGGCCGGATATGCCAAGGGGCTCAGTATCCCGTTCCATTACACAGAAACTTCACGGGGACCATACCTGGATGCGCTGTGGGATTACTGGCGGGCGGTTGGTATCAATATAGAGCCTCGACCGCACTCCGCCGCGGTTAATTTAAGGGGAGTTTACACCAAAAAATCATATGGAATAATCTCCTGGGGAGGCGGATTCGGTCCGGATCCGGGCAATTGGTTCAGGGTCATGGTGCCTTACAATGGTCTTCAGGCCATGCATCTGCCGAATGCCAAAGTCGAGGAGCTGGCCAGAAAACAGTCAGTTGAATTCGACCCCGAGAAGCGGGCTGAGATCATTAAGCAGATTAATAGGATACTCCTGGAGGAGGCGTGGTTTGTGCCGACCATTCGCGGCGTATCCATCGCGGCGCTCAATACCGACAAGTGGAGTCTCGATCAATCGAGGATGCCGTTATCCGCTTTGCCCATGACTTATATCATGAAAAAGAAATAATGCGTGCTGTCTGGGAAAGGTAACAAATATTTCCCTTTGAAAATAATTAGCTGCCATTGAAAAAGCATATATGTATAAGAAATAGCTGGAAACAGTTAGCAAAACGTGCTATAGAATTTGCAGGATTTCAAACAATTAACCTCAAAACCTTGCAAATTTTCAAGCATGAAACCAAAGAAATCACCTGGCTTCTAATTTGTCAAAAAACAATATATTGCCGATTACCGGCAAAATCTGAGTTTTTCAGGATCGATTACATAATTTTTTTGTTTAAAATACCCTTGACCTGTAAAAACCGGAAAGATATTATCCGGAAAAGTTTATTTTACCATGTTTATGAATACCTGAATGCGTTTTAAGAAAACTTGGCCTGAAACTCTTCAAAAAAATTTCAAGGTTAATTTAGGTTAATTTAAATATAGAATCAGATAATATTCTGAAAAATTTTACTTAAAAGGGGGTTAAAAAAATGAAAAAAAAACAAAAGGGCTTAACAAGAAGGGAGCTTCTTCAACTCAGTGCAGCCGGGGCCGCATCGCTGACCTTGGGGGGAAAACTCGTTTTTGCCGCCCCACCGAAACGCGGCGGGACCCTTAACTGCGGTATGTCGTTTTTGATTCAAAACCCTGATCCCCAGCGCCGCACAGGAACCTGGGCCCGCCAATTTATGGCCTTGAGCTGGGAAGGGCTGGTGACACCAACTTCCGTGGGAGAACGTGCCCGCATTGCCAAGGAGAAAGGGCCGGACGCTGTCCCGGAAGTGCAGCCTATGCTGGCTGATAATTGGGAGATCGAGAAAAACGGCGCTCGGTATGTTTTTCATCTGAAAAAGGGAGTGAAATTCCACCATGGCAAAGAGCTGGATTCCGGGGACGTGAAATGGAGCTGGGAGCGAATTAAAGACCCGGCGCACCGATCCGCGGCGCGAGCTATTCTGGCTCAATTTCTCGACACCGTTGAAACACCGGATAAATACACGGTCGTGGCCAACCTTTCAAGACCGTATGCCGCCTTCCTGATCGCCAATGCCTGGTGTAATACCTGCATTCTGCCCAAGGATTCTATACCCCAAGGAGCCATCTGGGGCGAAACCCCGACTTTTAAACCCGACAGGGTCGCCCCACCGGGCACCGGCCCCTTTGAGGTTGTTGAATATCAGCAGAAGCTTCGGGCGGTTTTCAAGAGGCACGAGAATTACCGTATCCCCGGCCTGCCCTATCTGGACAAGGTTGTCTTCAAAATCATCAGCAAGCCTTCCCCGCGGACCATGGCCTTACGGGCTGGAAATTTGGATTATGCTTTCGGTTTGGAGTCAAACTGGGCGGGAAAGATTCTGAAAGGGAAGATGGACAAGCTTGAACAGCCGATTCATCTGAAAAAAAATAAACTGATCGTATGGGCTCACCAGTATGGCGGAACTCACGCCTTGTACCCGAACAGCCATGATAAGCTGGGGAATTCTCCCTTCAGAGACGTGCGGGTGCGCCAGGCCCTGGACCTTTGCATTGACCGCTATAAGCTGTGCAAGGCGCTTTACGGCGATCTCATGATTCCCAAGTACCAGGGCTTTAATCCAGCGATCTCGCCCTGGGGTTTTGAGGACATCAAGCCAAAGCCGCCGAATATAGAACAGGCTAAAAAGCTGCTTATAGAAGCCGGTTACCCTGACGGTGTTGACGTGGATTTTTACATCACGCCTACCTGGGGCAAGCAGGACCTCATGGCCCAGATCGTCCAGCAGATGGCCAAACCGGCCGGATTCCGCATGAAGATCATCCCGCAGGTTGGTTTGCAGTACTGGGGGCATATCAGGGCCCGGAATTACCATCTCATGGTCTATGGACTTATGGGTGAAGATCCCATGAACTTTTATTACTATTATCTACACGGCCGGCCCGAAAAACCCTGGGAGGGATATGGCATACTCGGGGCCAAAGATGAAATAATGAATCAGTTGCTGGACGATATGGCCGGGGAAATAGACCTGAAGAAGCGTAAGGCCAAGTTCAAAAAGGTGGTCTTAAGGTCTAATGAACTGGGGTATTTTATCCCTTACGGGGAGCCTATTACAGTGAACGGCTGGAGCGAGAAAATAAAGAACTTCAAGCCGTGGAACTACTATTACCCGGAGCAAGGCTTCAGGGAAGCCTGGATTGAGGCGTAGTTGAATACATAAAATTAATCCATATATGTATTGAAAATATGTTAAAAGGGGTGGGTCGGGAAAACTGACCTGCCCCCGGCCTTCCTGCTAGTTCGTTCATATAGGGCCAAGCGAATATAAAAAATAATTCAAAACGATAATATTTGGTATTTCTTTCTTATTACCATTTTTTCTGTTATGGGTTTACCACATAAATGTACTTTAAGGTAATACCGAAATGAGCTTCACTCAGTTTCTTATTAGACGGCTTCTTTATGTGATCCCTACCGTATTTCTGGTCACAGTAGCCGTTTTCTCCATCCTGCAATTGGTTCCCGGCGACCCGGTGGACGCACTGCTGGAAGAAGGCATGCAGGATGAGGAAATGCGTAAAATTTTAATCAAGCAATACGGGTTTGATAAGCCTATTTATATCCAGTATCTTCACTGGATATCCAAGGTGATGCGGGGTGACTTGGGTGAGTCGATCCTGCATGGCAAACCGGTATCAAAGATACTGGTAGAGGCGCTCCCGCGCACCATTTACCTGGCTGTCGTCGGCATGCTGATCGCCTTGTTTTTTTCTTTTCCTCTGGGTATTTTTGCGGCGGTCAAACGGAAAACCTGGATCGATTACGTGGCTCAGGTGGCCGCCTTAATCGGCCTCTCTGTGCCTGGTTTCTGGGCTGCTTTAATGCTGATGCTCTATTTCGGACTTATGCTGGGGTGGTTTCCTGTTGTGGGGTATACGCCTCCCACTGAAAATTTCTTGTCTTTCCTGCACCATCTCGCACTTCCGGCCTTTACCCTCGGTCTGGAAATGATCGGCGTCCAAACCAGGATGACACGTTCGACCATGCTGGATGAATTGAACAAGGACTACGTTCAGACCCACCGCTCTCAGGGTCTGCCCGAAAGGCAGATCATCGGGTATTACACACTCAAAAACGCCATGATACCAACTTTAACGATTGTTTCGATTCGTTTCGCCGCGCTATTGGGAGGCACTGTGGTCATCGAATCAGTATTCGCCTGGCCAGGGATTGGGCTTACCATCTACGACGGGATTATGAGCAAGGACTTTCCAGTGGTTCAAGGAGGGATTCTGGTATTGTCCTTCTCTTTTATTTTCATAAACCTGCTGGTAGATATCTTATACAAATGGCTTGACCCCCGTATTGTACTTGAATAACGAAGTGGTATGGGCTGATGGAAACTAAAAACACAATTTACGAAAAAAGTGGTTGGCAAGGAGATGCGGCCCGTTTTATCCGGCGTTTCTGGTCATTATTAGCGCGTCTTTCTGAGTCTCGTATCACCCTCGTTGGGTTGATCATCTTCATTGTCGTGTTAATAGTGGCCCTGGCAGCGCCGTGGCTGGCCACCCATGACCCGCTTAAGGGTGATTTTCTCAACATCAACGCCCCTTCGAGCCGGGAACACTGGCTGGGGACTGATAATCTCGGCCGAGACATCTGGTCCAGGCTGGTCTACGGCGCTCAGAACGCCATGCTGGTTGCGTTCACCGTGGTGCCTTTTGGCCTGTTGGTCGGCGTGTTCATCGGGGGCATACCCGGATATTACGGCGGTAAGATTGATAATTTTGTCATGCGGATTAACGACGCCGCACTCTCTTTTCCCGGCCTGATTTTATTCATGGCCATTCTGGCCATACTCGGGCCGGGCCTCTGGCAGTGTATTCTGGCTTTGATCCTGGGCGGCACGCCGAGCCTGGTTCGATTCACGCGCGGGTTGGTCCTTGCCGAGCGGGAACGCGATTACGTCAAGGCCGCTAAATTGATCGGTGAAAATAATTTTCGAATCCTATTCATGCAGATCATCCCAAACGTTTCGTCACCCCTTATTGTCATGGCCACCGTGCGCCTTGGCGGAACCTTACTCGTTTTCGCCGGGTTGACATACTTAGGGCTGGGACCGCCTCCGCCCGCGCCAAGCTGGGGGCTGATGCTCAACGAGGCCAGGGACCTCATGGAAACAGCGCCTTGGGTGGCGATTTACCCGGGGCTCGCTATATTCATCACCGTTTTGGGCGTAAACCTGTTAGGAGACGGGCTTCGAGAGGTCCTGGATCCAAGGCTGTCTGAAAAA
>CAZVRN010000154.1:0-7720 GCA_964629485.1 uncultured Thermodesulfobacteriota bacterium
CCTTTGCCTGCAACTGGTGTTCTTACGCCGGCGCCGATTACGCCGGGGTGGCTCGCCTGCAGTATCCTTCCAGCGCCAGGCTGATCCGCACCATGTGTTCGGGCCGCGTGGCTGAAAAATTCGTGTGGCGGGCCTTTGAAAAGGGCGCTCCGGTGGTGCTTGTTTCGGGCTGTCATATTGGAGACTGCCATTACATAGACGCCAACCACTGGACCGAGCGCCGGGTGCAGAGGATGTGGAAAAAAATGGAGCGGCTGGGTCTTCGTCCGGAAAGGCTTCAGTTGGAATGGATCAGCGCGGCAGAAGGCGTGCGCTTTAAAGAAGTCATGCAAAAAATGGAGACGCTGAGACTGAGCGTCACCAAGGAAGAAGTGGCAAAGACAAAACAAATTTTGAAAAAGCAAAAAAGCAAGTCAAAAGGGAAAAAAGTAAAGGCGAAAAAAGAGACTCCACGAGAAGCGGCAGGCAGCTAGCGGCATTGCAGAATCAAGACCTCTTAAGACCTTCCTCCTTTAGTCGAACCCATTGTCAGCCTTCCGCGATTTCAACTTATTGAATGAGGACCTACAGGATTTTCTCTACCTGCGCGCATATACGCGCGTATCCTTCAGAAAGTACATACGCCGCGGCATCTAATAGGAGCTGATCCGTATCCACGCTGATATGGTGGTCCATTTCAAACCCGGTCAACGGCTCAAAGTTTTCCACGATCTGTTGATAATTTTCAAGACGCACATCCGAGAAGCCTGTCTTTTTTTCTCTGGCTTTGAGTCTTGATCGAATTGTTTCTTCCTGGCAGTCTGTTTCCACAAAAATAAGATTGGCGTTCAAATCTCTGGCCAGCCTCCGAGCTTCGTCCCGCCATTTTCGACGCGAAAAAGTGGCGTCTAATATTACCGACTGCCCTGAGCCCAGGGTTTCATAAGCCTGGCCAAACATTCGTTCATAAATGATCTGGCGCATACCGAGGCTATATGAGCCCCGGCCATAGGGAACAACTTCCTCAGGGGCGGAAGGATGCCCTGCTTTTCGTATCCGGTCGGATTGCAGGATTGGAATGGACAAGGCGCCGGCAACCTCTCTGGCAAGAGCGGACTTGCCCGTGGCGGGCAGTCCGCAAAATACCCAGAGCGTCGGACGGGTAAATTGCAGGGCGTACCTGTAAGTAAGATGAAAAAATGATTTTGCCTCTTTAAGTATGGCCCGGCGTTCCTCACCCTTAACACCGTCCAAGCGAAAACAAGTGACTTTCAGCCTCACGGTGGCCCGGTAGGCGGCATAAAAATCCAGTAATGCATATAATTTAAGATCATGAGAGATGGCCACATATTCAGATAAAAAGGTCCTGCTCCATTCTGAATACCCGAGGTGTTCCAGGTCCATGTGAAGAAAGGCCAGGTCTAAAACCACGTCCCCATATCGAAAACGGTCTATAAATTCAACGCAGTCAATGATTTGAATTCCTTCAAATAAATAAATATGCTCGGCCCTTAAATCTCCATGACCGTCTCGAATTTTACCGGCGGCCAGACGGTGATTGAAAAGGTCCTGATGCTTCTTCAGAAAGCTGCGCGACACTTCACAAATAAAATCCCAGTCATCTGACGTGAGCACCTCATCTCTGAACGGTTCCAGTTGCTGAAAGTTTTCTTCCATGTTGGTGGAAATAATTTCCTGTCTGCCGTATTGATCTATCTGGGGACTTCGACCGCTTTCTTCGTAGAAGGCGGCCAGCGTCCGGGCCAGTTTACGGATATCATTTTTCCTGACTTTTTTATTTCTCAATAACTCGGCCAGGCTGCGTTCCTCGGGAAGCTGTCTCATCTTTACGGCATATTCAGCCACGGGCCCTTTATTTTTTAAAGAAAAGCCGCGGCCATCGTTTTCGTGTATGGTAACGACTTCCAGGTACACTCCCTGGCTAAGCCTTCGGTTCAATGAGATCTCCAGTTCACAGAAACGCCGCCGGTCTTCCAATTTCCGGAAATCCAAAAATCCCAGGTCTACGGGCTTTTTTAATTTATAAACCCATTCTCCGGTCAGGAATACGACTGAAATGTGAGTTTCCACGCGTCTCAGCCCGGAAACCGGGTGCGGGTAAAAGGACGGTTCGTTCATTGCCTGGCAAATGCTTTCAAAATATTCTTGTGGGTCCATGGTTATCCTTGTAAAAAGAGGCATTCTATCAAGATCAAGCCAAAAAAAATTTATACCTGCTTCTCTCCTCCCTATTGCTTGCGCGGCTTAAATTTTCTTCCCCGGTTAAGCCTCCACCGGCTGAGCATCCTTACCTTCCGTTTTCTTGTAAGGATTTATGGTCAGTACCGGAATCGGAGATTTTTGAACAACATGACTGGCCACGCTTCCAAAAACGATTCGTTCTAATATTTTTCGACCGTGGGTACCCATGATAATTAAATCGATCCCTTCCTCCATAGCGTATTGTAAAATCTCCTCAGCGGGATATCCCGAAATGACCCTCGCTTTACACGGAGTGTCCTTGAAGACAGTATCAATGAAGTCGAACAGCTTCTTTTCGGCGCCCTTGATTATTTCAGTCTCGAAATCGGTCATGTAGGTATACGGCAAATCAATACTGGCATAGTAACTAGAAACATGAGCCACGAAGATAACATGCAGTTCCGCCTTATACTTTTCGACCATATCACGGACATAAGGAACGATCTTAGCTGAAGCTTCAGAGAGATCGACCGGAAACAGGATCTTATTGAAAATTGACATTGCTTTTTTCCTCCTTTGGTTATTTGTCTAGTCCAAGTCCATTAATTAAGTTGTAATTATTTATTATTAAAATAATTGTATTCAATCATCCCTTTGCCGCTGAGATCACTGGTCATTTGTCATTAAACCGCGCCTTCAAACTATGTGGGTCTCTGAGTTATAGGTTTTTTTAACCGCCTGGCATAAAAAGCGCGCCACGGCAGGGCGGTGGGATTTATTTCCCCTTGTTGTGTCGTAACATGAAGCGTACTAATTTGCAACATACTTAGAAAAGTCTTAAAATAAAGAGGTCTTAAGCAATGAAAATCATGTGAAATGTAATTGCTTGACAAGAGTCTTACATCTTGTAAAAAAAGGCTTATTAAACATAATACTTGATATGAATAAACAATACCATGTAAATTATCCGAACCGTTCTTTCGGGCCTAAAAATTAAGGTGGTTGGCCGCCCGGGAGAAAGTGATATCTCGGTTTTTCAATAAAAGGCGTGCTTTCCGTACCGCGAAAGTTACGCGGTCAGAGGCGGTTCGGGAATATCAACCAAAACCAGATTTTTCATGCGGAAACTTTCCGCCGATCACGGTAAAATCGCACCAGAAAAAGAAAGAAAAAAATATGATTGAAGTTTCAAAACAGCTAAAAATACCTCGTCCTGACCCCAATTTTTTTATTTTAAGGGAACACCGGATAAATTTGGAACGATTTGAAAAGATGTCCGAAAAGCACCCGGTGAATATCCTGACCACCGGGAACCAGGGCTGCGGTAAATCATCCCTTGTGAGGCAATTCGCTTACATCTACCAGAGACCTCTGGCGACCTTTCAAATCGGACTGCTGCTGGAGTCAGGCCAGCTTTTCGGCCAGCAGAGATTAAAGGGGGGAGAGACTTTTTACCAGGAATTCCTTTTTCCCCGGGCCATCCAGACGCCGGGCTGTGTCATTCACCTGGAAGAAATAAACCGCTCGGAAAGCCCTCATGCCCTGAATGAGCTTTTTTCGGTCCTTTCGGAAGATCGAAGCATCTGGATAGATGAGCTGGGCCTGGTGGAAGTGGCGCCCCGGGTTATGTTTTTCGCCACCATGAACGAGGGTGACGAATTTACCGGCGCGGATGAGTTGGACGCCGCCTTAAAGGACCGCTTTTATCATATTCACTTGGGGTATCTGCCCCATGATATCGAAAAGGAAGTGCTGATTCGAAAAACCGGTGTGAGCGAGTCCGGGGCTGACCAAATCTTAAAAGCGGTGAACAGCATCAGGCGCAATGAACAGATGGGCATGAGCATCTCCATTCGGCACAGCCTTATGATCGCCGAACTCGTCTCCCTGGGCGCATCCTTGAGGGAGGCCATGATTTACGGGCTTCAGCTTTCCAAAGACAGCCTGGAATCCATTCTGCTCGCCGTGCATGCCGAAACCGGGGAAACAGAGGTCATGGAAGATCAATATGTCCTCTTTCTTCCGGAATAACAGCGTGAGCTTTTGCTCCTGAAGCCATGAAAGATTATTCTAAATACTGGCGAAAAAACCGCTCTCAGCGGGAACCGGTCGAGCTGGCCTTGAGCTTAAGGGCATTGCGCAAGGTCGCCGGGCACTTCGGCGGCCATAGCGGGCCGATTTTCTGGAAAGGCATGGCCGGAGCCAAAGATCAAACCCTGTTGTTTGACCTGGATGTCATAAAAGGGGTCTACCCCGTTCCTCACCGACAGTTTGACCTCCTGGTCGCAAAGGTGGTCATAGCAGAGCTGTTCGCTCTTGAGCAGAGTGAGGCGGTCATGGAAAGAGTCTTTCATGACGCCCCGCCTGAGACACCGGAATTCGCCAAACCATATCTGGAAAACATCCTCAAGGCAGCCGAAGATATCTATATCCATGAATTGGTCCGTCTTGAGGTCTGGTCTTTATACTTATCCAATTTCTGGCGTATCGAACTGTCCCGGGACGATAAAAACTCGGCCGACCCCCTGACCCCTGAAGACATGGCCAACGCCTTCAGGCGTGAAGCTATACTGAATGAGACTTCTGAAGAGTTACACCGTTTTTACCGTGATCTGCTGGACTTGCTGATCCGTTATGCCGGTGCAGTCAAAGAGCTTGTTTCCGAGACTGTCAGCGGCGAAAGAAGAAAAAAACGAATAGAGCTTTATTTAAGAATGTGGGCCGAGGCTGCGAATATCATGGCTGACTGGCAGGAATACCTGCTCAGCCCCGGGGTGATACATCTGTTTGGCGAGGTGGATTCGGAAGTCGAGGCGTCCGGGGCAAAAAGTGCGGAAGAGAAAGCCGATGAAACGAGTAAGCTCACCGAAAAGCAGGAAAGCGATGCCATGGAGCCGGACCTGGCGGACGAAGTCAGCCGCCTCCTGGCTGAAGACGGGATCGGCCTGCCTCAAACCCTGGCGGCGCAGGAAGCTTCGGTGCATTCCCTGGGAACGGTTTTTCAGCAAAGCGAAATCAAAACCGACGTTAAACCCGATCCCCTGATCGTAAGGCGCTTGAGAAGGATTTTCAGGAAACAAAAAGCCCTGATGAACCGGGCGCGAAGAAAGGCGGTAAGAAGGGCTCTGCCTGCCGGAAAGCTGGATGCCCGCCGTCTTTACCGGGTCCCTTTGGATGAGAAGGTCTTCAAGAACCGACAAGTCCTGCGCATGGACCGCCAGTGGCAGATATGCATCGTGATCGACGCCTCGGCTTCCATGGCCGGGAGGGGACAAAGCGATCCGCCTTGGGAGATGGCCGAAAAGACCTTTGTCTCTCTGGCGGAAGCGGCCAGGGGATTTAAAAACCGCCTGGAAATATACGCCTATAATGAGGAAAAAAGAATATGCAAGCTGACACAGCTCTACCGTTTTAACGAAATTTACACCCTGACTCCAGCCGGCCGAACCCCCTCGGGCCAGGCCATCATGGCGGCGGCCGTGAAACTTGATCGGAAGTATAAAAAAAGCATGATCATTCACATTACGGATGGGGCCTCAAACTGCGGCCTGCCTTTACGGGAAGCGGTCCGATACTGCCTGGACAACCGCATCGAAGTTTTTACTATCGGCTGCGGCTGTACCGGGCAGACCAAACAATTCCTGAGAGATTGCTTTCCGCCGACCCGCCTTTTTTTCATGGAAGACATCAGCTACCTGGCTGACGGCCTGGAGCAGTTGTTTAAGCAAAAAATTTTAGAGTATTCTTACTGATATCTCGGCACAATCGAGATACCCGTTCAGACCTTAAACTCCAACTGTTCCTGGAGCCAGCTTCCAAGCGGCTCATTGATCTGGATGCCTTCTCTCCAGCTCGGGTCGTGAAAACCGACGTCGTAGCGGCAGGTGATGAGTTCGTTTAATGTCTTGGCCTTCCGGTTTTCCTGGTATTCGTCATGCAGATTAAGCGGGTAATTGACGCGATCTGAAAATTCCTGCATCCGCTCCCGGTTCACGGATGATAAAATCGTGCCCGCGAGGATGGCCTGATGAATGAAAACACGGTAGAGGATGTCTTTGTCGTAAAAGTCCTCGAAAAATGGCTCCCGGTGTAATTTCAGGAAATTGGCGCGCCAGTTATGGAGCAATCCGTTTTCCGGCCTGACAACCAGGCATCCGGCGTTGAAATAGGGGCGGATGACGAGGTTGTCCGCGCAGGTGTTCATGGGAAAAATCGCTTCCTCCGGGACGTCGCAGTGCTCATAAATCAGCTTCCAGAAATCGTCCGCCGGTTCATTGTAAAGCGACCCGATGTTGAGATGATGCACCGGGCGATAGCCCAGGTCTTTGCCTTCCTCGATCAGCAATTCTTCAGGCTCCTGGATGATCAGCGTGTCCGGGTCCATCCAGGCTAAAAGGCCGGTCACCTCGCGCGCCTCTGCTTCGGCCACAGCGGAAGCGCAGGTCTTCGCGCCAAAGAAAAATTTAAATATGCCTTCGTCAATATCAAAGAGGATAAGGCGGATATTAGCAGCGGCGAACCCATCCAGGACAGCCGCCGGTAGTGGGTTGGCTGCCCGCGACATGAGCACCCAGAAGGGGCTTTCTGACAGTTTTCCCCCAAAAGAGCGAAGGCTCCGGGCGAGCATGAGCGCCCGTATGCCCGAGCTTTCGGAGCTTACCGTGACAGCGAAAACGATGCGGTTTGCTTTGGCCGCTGATTCCTGCATAATTTCACCTCCCTGGTCTTGAAATTTGATTCGCCGGCGTTAGCGTATTCAGGCCGCAACGGGCGGTTTCTGCTTCCAGAAGCCGGTGGCCTGTTCAAAGGCGTAGGCTAGTTGGAGAACTCCGAAATCATCCTGGTGACGGCCGACGATCTGAAGGCCCACAGGCAGACCTTCCGGGGTAAAGCCGCAGGGAACCGAAATGGCCGGGTGTCCGGTCACGGTGATAAAGTAGCAGGACTTCATCCAGTCAATGTATGTTTCCATCTTCACACCATTAATCTCGGCGACATAGCGCTCCTTCACGTCAAAGGGTGGCACCTGGTTGACCGGCATGATCATGAATTCATGAGTTTCCATGAATTCCCTCACACGGTGATAGAGCCGGGTTCGTTTAACTTCTGCCTTCCCGATTTGAGGCCCGGTCAGTTTCATGCCTTGCTCGATGTTCCAAATCAGCGTCTCTTTAATCTGGGCGCGGTGGGTCTTGAGCAGCCTGGACATACCCAGCTCAACGCTCCAGGCCCTCCAAACCTTGAAGATTTCATCAGCGTCCTTAAAGTCCGGCTCACCGTCTTCAATGATCAGGCCAAGTTCCTCAAAGACATGCCGCTGTCCGTCTATGACCGCATTCACGCGAGGATCCACGGGCAGCCCTCCCAGGTTGCGGCTCCATGCAATCCGCGTCCCTTTGAAGTCGCGCTCAAGGGGACGGGCAAACAAGCTGCCCGGTTCGGTGATGGCGATGGGCGAGCGAGGATCAGGTCCGGCTATGGCGCTCAGCATAAGCGCGGTGTCTTCAACTGTCCGGGCCATGGGGCCTTCCACCGAGAA
>CAZVRN010000155.1:0-7702 GCA_964629485.1 uncultured Thermodesulfobacteriota bacterium
CGAAGTGATGATCCCGTGGTTGTCCAAGTGATAGCTGAAATGGGTGACGAGAAGGTGCGGTTTTACGGCATGATGACGGACTGCGTTCCCTCTGAGGTTAAGCTCGGCATGCCTGTCGGTTTTACCTTTAGAAGGATATATGACGGTGCAGGCATGCACAACTATTTCTGGAAATTAAGACCCCTTCATAAGGGAGGTGATGAATAATGGGCAGCATTAAAGACGAGGTCGCCATCATCGGCATGGGATGCTCCAAGTTTGGCGAACGCTGGGACACCGGAACAGAAGACCTGGCTATCGAGGCCGCTTACGAAGCCTTTGAGGACGCGGGAATAGAAAAACAGGCTATCGAAGCCTGTTATTTTTCACAGGTTATGGCCCCGGTCATAGGGGTCGGGGGAACCACGGTCGCGGACGCCCTGAAGCTTCGCGATATCCCTGTGCTGCGAAATGAAAACTGGTGCGCGTCAGGGCACATAGCCCTGCTTGAAGCCTGTATGGCCGTGGCCAGCGGCGCATATGACATCGTCATGGCTATCGGTGTCGAAAAGCTGAAAGACACCGGATACCCCGGCCTGGGAACCGGCCGGGGAATGCACCCTGTCTATGAAGCCAGGAGGACTTCGCCCGGCTCATTCGGGCTGATCGCCCAGCGTTATTTTCAATCCTGCGGGCTGAGTGTTGATGAAGGCAAGGAGGTGCTGGCCAAGATTGAAGTCAAGAACCATGACAACGGAAGCCTCTGCCCCAAGGCGCATTTCCATAATAAGATTACCGTGGAACAGGTCCTGAAGGCGCCCGTCGTGGCCTGGCCGCTCGGTCTTTTCGACTGCTGCGGCAATAGTGACGGCGCAGCCTGCGCTATTATCACCACTGCCGCCAGGGCCAAGGATTTTCGCCCTGATCCCATTTATCTCAAGGGTTTTGGCATCTCCATGGACGCCATGCTGCCTCATTTCAGGCCTGGCTTTTCCTGGATCAGCTTTAATTCTCTGGTCAATTCTTCTCACAAGGCTTACGAAATGGCCGGCATAAAAAATCCCCGCGAGGAACTGGACGTGGCCGAGGTCCATGACTGTTTTTCCATTACGGAGTGCCTGATATACGAGGATTTCGGTTTCAGTCCCAGGGGGCGGGCCAAGGAAGATGTGGATTCAGGCTTTTTTACCCGCGAAGGGGGGCTGCCGGTCAATATTGACGGCGGTTTGAAATGTTTCGGACACCCCATCGGGGCCAGCGGGCTCAGAATGACCTATGAAATTTATAAACAGCTTCAAGGCAAAGCGGATCTGCCTGAAAGACAACTCAAGAATCCGAGGCTAGGCCTGGCTCATACCTTTGGCGGGCCGCCCCAGATCAGCGCGGTGGCTATTTTTGGCAATGAACTGGGCTAAGATGTATTCAGTAAAATGCACCGGCCGTGATTAAAAAAGTATCAGCCCCCGCAGACAAACCAGGCTTTGCACGGGGGCTGTTGCTATGAGGCCGGATTTCTTAAGAACATGAGACTTCTTGAAGGGGTGCGGTTTATTGCGCCGGAGCCTTGAACAGTTGCGCCAGAGTCTGGGCTTTCATCATATCCCCTTCGATCTTCAGCTTACCCACAGTAAAGGCCATCATGGGATTCAGTTCCCCGGTAATCATTTTGACGAAATCTGCACCCGAAAGTTTCATCGTGGTGTCCGGGTTTTCAGCCTGGCCTTTCCTGATCTCGCATTTTTGATCCTTAATCACGATATTCCAGTCGCCGCCGTCAGGGCCGGAGAGATTATACTGGAATACAGCGCTGATCCCCTTGGCCTCGTCAGCCTTGAAGGCGTCGGCCATCATGTCAAAAATTTGCGCAGGCGTTATCGTCGCTGGCATCATTGACCTCCTTCCTTGATAGTGCTGATCAAGTTGGCTGTTTACTTATTTTACGTATGTTTGGTTGTATAAAAATCAGACTACGCCGGCTGGCCCTGGCTGTCAAATGAAAGTTCCGGGCAACCATAAGTCGTATTTTTTATTCAAGAGCATGATAAAAGCGACATGAAATTCAGGGGCAGCGTTAAGAATCATACAGCGCGGCGCACCTCATTGCCAGTTCTCTTTTCCGTTGACACGAAAACGGCTTTATTTTAACCTGTTTATCATCGAACAAAAATTAAGGCCTAACCGAGAAGGGAGAGCCAGGCATGGCGGAAAACGCCCCAAAAGAAAAACCGGGTATCCTTGATAAACTGAAAGGGAAAGGCCTCAAGGGCATGGAAAAAGTCAAGTCCGGGTATGAGGCCATTGAAGGCAAGCTACTTTTCGCCAGTGTTCAGGTACGGACTGGACAGGTTCGATCTCAGCCGTCTTTCTTGGGGCGGGTCGTAGCCAGGCTTGCTTACGGGGACAGGGTCAGGGTTCGGGGGAAAAAGGGGAGTTGGACCAGGATTACCGTGCCTGAAACGCACGAGGAGGGCTGGATGCATACTTCGGCCCTGACAAAAAAGAAAATAGTTTTTGATCCGGGGGCCATGGATGTGAAGGAAGAGGCTACCAGCACGGAACTGGCCCTGGCCGGCAAGGGGTTTAACCAGGACGTGGAAGGAGAGTTTAAAACCCGCCATCAGGACCTTGATTACGCCGTGATAGATCGTATGGAGCAAATTGTCATCTCGCCTGAACAAATCCAGGAATTCCTCAGGGAAGGCGGGTTGAAGCCGAAGGAAGAGGCCGCGTTTTCACCTCGCGGGAGTCTCCGATGACACATCCAGACAGACGAGAATTCTTGAGCAGTGCTGGCCGGTTGGCATTATTAGGCTTTGGGGCGGCTCCGGCCCTGTCATTACTCGTTTCAAGCTGTGCCACCACCATGACGGCCACCTCCAGGATAACCACGACAATTGGTGTAAAGACCGGCGCTCTTAATGAAGAAAAAGCCAAAGCCATTCAACGGGAAGTAGCCAAGGCGGCTAAAAGCTTCGAGGATTTTACTCCGGAACAGGAGTATTATATCGGCCGGGCCGTGGGGGCTATGATTCTCAGCCGTTACAAGCCTTATGAAAGTCCCGAAGCCAACCTTTATCTGAATACGCTCGGTCAGTCCCTGGCTCAGTTTTCCGAACTGCCTGAAACCTTCAACGGCTACCATTTTCTTATCCTGGATTCAGAAGATATCAATGCCTTTTCCGCACCCGGAGGGCTTATTTTCGTATCTCGAGGGTTAATCCGTTGTTGTGAGCACGAGGACGCCCTGGCCGCCGTCCTGGCCCACGAGATCGGGCATGTTCAGTTTAAACACGGGCTACAGGCCATTAGAAAGTCGCGTATTACTTCAGCCATCACCACCTTGGCCATTAAAGGGGCCAAAGGCCTTGGCAGTGAGAAGTTGGCCGCCCTGACCGAGACTTTCGAAGGATCCATCCGGGACATCACTTCCACCCTCGTCAACAGCGGTTACTCGCGCAGTTTTGAAAAAAGCGCTGATAAGGCGGCTGTGTCCATCCTTGACCGCACGGGCTACAACCCGCAGGGTCTGATTGAAATGCTGAAAATCATGCAAAAGAAGCTTAAACCCGGCGGGTTGGATTTCGCTAAGACGCACCCTTCGCCGTCCTTTAGGATTGCCAGCCTGCGGGAATACATGGTCGGATATCCCAGGGTTGAAAAACCGAAGGCCCGCCAGGACAGGTTTTTAAGGGCTCTGGCAGGTGTTTAAACCATGCCTGTGAGCTTAAGCGCAGGCAAGAAGAAACTTGCCCGGATTTTTCTTATCTTCCTGGGGGGCGCGGGCCTGGCCCTGCTGATATCTGCTTCGGGCTGGATTGATACCTGGGAAGCCAAAACCTGGGACTGGCGTTCTTCAATTATGGCCCGGCCGGGTCGGGCCACGAACCAAATCCGGGTCATCCTGCTGGACCAAAACAGCCTCGACTGGGTCAAAAACAAAAACGGCATAGGCTGGCCCTGGCCCAGGGAGCTTTATGCCGCTATTACGGATTTCTGCCGCCGAAGCGGGGCCAAGGCCCTTGCTTTTGACGTTCTGTTTTCCGAGCCTTCCAAGTATGGTGTGGAGGATGACGCCAGATTTGGCGAGGCGATTTCCAGGTTTGGCCGTTTTGCGGCTTCTGTTTTTTTAGGTCGCACCATCGGCAGTGAGCTCTCATGGCCGGCCAACCTGCCGCCTTCCAGATTCAAGGTCATCGGCCTTGAAAAATGGCTGGCTAAAACCGGTTCCAGTGATCTCATCTTGCCCCGGGCCAGCATGCCCATCCCCGAAGTGGCGCAAAACGCGGCCATTCTTTGTAATGTTCACGGTGTGCCTGACCGCGACGGCATCTTCCGCCGCGTTAATTTGTTCGGGGTTTTTAACGGCCAGGCTATACTTTATCTGGGCCTGGGAGCATACCTGGCCGCAAACCCCGGGACCCAACTGCGTCTTGAACCGGGCCGGATGATCGTCGGCCCGCATACCGTGCCTCTGGATGAAGATGGAGACGCCCTCTTGCGTTTTCGGGGCCTGCCTGGCACCCACAAGGGTTACAGCGCTGCTGCGGTCCTTCAGTCTGAAATACGAATCCGCAGGGGACTGGAACCCGCTATCAAGGAAAAAAACCCTTTCAGGGGGAAATATGTGTTCTTCGGTTTCTCGGCGCCCGGACTTTACGACCTCCGGCCCACACCGGTCAGCGGAATATACCCGGGCGTGGAAATACATGCCACCTTTCTTGACAACCTTCTTTCTGATGATTTCATGCGCCAGGTACCGCCATGGGTGACTCTGGTCCTGGTAATTGTCCTGGCTTTGACCTGTTCGACCCTGTCCACTGTTTTAAGCCGCCCTTCTGAAAGCGTGGTCATTGGCCTTGCTTTCATCGTCATTCCAGTTCTGCTTTCCGTCTGGTTCTTTTCAAACGGCTTCTGGCTGAAGCTGGTTACCCTTGAAGTGGCTGTCATCGCCACCTTTGCCTCGGCTTTGATGTTTAACTATGCCGCTGAAGGTCATCAAAGACGGTTTATAAAAAACGCTTTCAGGCAGTATCTCAGCCCCGAGGTTATCGAGCAAATCATAGACAACCCGGAAAAACTCAAGCTGGGTGGAGAGCGAAGGGTTCTGTCAATATTTTTTTCAGATATTGAGGGTTTTACCTCGATGTCCGAAAAATTGGCCGCGGAAGATTTAACTTTGTTCCTGAATGATTACCTTTCGGCCATGACAGATATCATTCAGGAGCAGGAAGGTACGGTGGACAAGTATGAGGGTGACGCTATTGTCGCTTTTTGGAACGCGCCGATTGAGGTGCCCGAACACGCGGCCAAGGCCGTGAGGGCGGCCCTTTCTTGCCAGTTCAGGCTGGCCGAGATGAGAACGGCTTTTCGGCAAAGAATCGGGCAGGAACTGTTTATGCGTATCGGCATCAATACCGGCATGGCCGTGGTCGGCAACATGGGTTCGCGCACCAGGTTCGATTACACGGTCCTTGGAGACGCCGCCAACCTGGCTTCGAGGCTGGAGGGTGTCAACAAGGAGTTCGGGACCTATACCATTATTTCACAATCTACTCGCGATCTGCTGGACCAGGAGTTTGCCTGCCGGGAAATCGCCCGGGTTGTTGTACTCGGCCGCCTGGAGCCCGTGACCGTGTACGAACCCATGTTTCATGATGAGTACAGGAAGAAAAAGGAACTTTATGAGATTTTTGCCCGCGCCCTGGACCTTTTTTACCGGGGACGTTTTGAGCAGGCCATAGACGTTTTTTCCGAAATCCGGGACCACGACTCCGCTGCCGCCTCATATGTTAACAAGTGCCAGACACTCGTAGAATTTCCGCCTGAAAACTGGCAAGGAGTGTGGGTTTTAACCGAAAAATGATGAATGGATTCCTGAAAGATCAGTAATTTTGTACAAATAGCTGAAGGCTAAAATTTAATCCGCAGGAATATTGACAATATTTCAAACCGTTGAATTTAAACCTGGTCATGATTTCAACTGACGGAAGAGTTTTTTGTAATATCTCTCGAATCTGTTATTTATGGTGATTTATAATCAGGGCACAGATAGCCAAAATAAAGGGATGGAAATACAGCAGGGCGGTTCTTTACGCTTCGGCGTAAATATGGCACGATTTGCCGGGCAGGTCTAAAAGTTATTTCTACTGGACAATTTCAGCCTAATTGTGTATTATTTAGCATAAAATTAGATCTTTTAACCGCGGGTAATCATCAGAGTGTAATGACTTAAATTGGGGAAAAGTACTTGAGATATGGCCAGGCAGTTTAAGATACCGCAATTTAAAAAAAACTTAATAATTAGTATCTTAACGCCAGAGAGACGGTTTCTGTTTACTTTTTTTCTACATGAAAAATAAAATTAATAACAAGTCCGTGGTTATTCAAACTGAAGGGATAAATAATGCCAAACCCAGACGATTTTCACAGCATCGCAGACCCTAGCCAGCCCAGCGCTGGCCGTATTTATGATTACCTGTTAGGGGGGCACCACAACTTCGAAGTCGATCGGCAGGCCGCTGAAAGCGCACTGAGACTAGCGCCCTTTTTATCAAAAACATTACGGCTCATTCGCTGGTTTCTCGGTGAAGCCACTCGCCGCCTTATTGACGAAGGTTATGATAAATTCGTGGATTTTGCCTCCGGCCTTCCTGTCGTGGATCATATTCATGAATTGGCCCCAAGAGGAACAAAGGTAATATATTCAGATATTGACCCTGTTACAGTGGAATATGCCAGAGAGATTATAGGCGATAATTCCTATGTCCGTTATTTGAAATGTAACTCCGCCACACCGGAGGAGCTTTTGCACTCCAAGGTCGTTGCCGAGCTCTTGGGGAATGATCGAAAAGTCGCCTTCGGTTTCAACGGTATTGCCTATTTTCTCACTGATGACGAGGTAGAACATGCCCTTCGGGTTATTTATGACTGGGCGGATGAAGGCTCCAAATTATTTCTTTGCGATGGCGACGCGGATCCGGATAAAATTACGGACAAAATGAAACTTCTCTTTGATCTCTATGATAAAATCGGGCAGCCGATTTACGTTCGTCCGAAAGAAAAACTTATAGAAATGGCCAAACCCTGGATTGTTGACTCGCCTGGCCTTCTTCCTTTAGATGAGTGGGTTGATCTTGGTAAGGTTTATACAGATGAAGAAAGAGTTGAGTATGGAGGGGAAGGGTTTTATGGAGTGATTTTAAAAAAGTAAGTTAAGACATTTGTTACAGCGAGGCTTATGAATAATTACGAGCTTCATAAAGAAGAGTTACAGAGGATTTACCAAACCCTGCTCAAAAACCAGCTTGAACTCACCACCCAAGTTGAAAAAACGTTCCGGGCTCAGGCCTTCAATAATCGCTACGTCTTACATCCCCGGCAAATAAATGAATTGGCGCATGCAGAGTCGGAGAATTTTTTTTCCTTTCTCTCTCAGGGAGACGTGGGCCAGGTCAGAGAGCACGGCCAAAAGCAATTGCGGAGAGGTTTGGGAGAACCAACGGTTTTGGCTTTAACGCATTTGCTGCGCAAATTCTGTCTGACCCGTTTATCCGGTGATTTTGGTTTTTTATCTACGGCCATGAACGCCCTTGATATTTATAACATGGCTTATCTTGAAGGATATATGAAAGAACGTGAGGTCGGGTTGCTCAAGGAACAGGAGCAGCTTAGGCGCGCACTCTCCGCGGCCTTGGAAAGGCAACGCCGCGAACTTCATATTAAA
>CAZVRN010000156.1:0-4789 GCA_964629485.1 uncultured Thermodesulfobacteriota bacterium
GGCCAGTTAGCTGAATTTAAAGAAAATCTTAACTTCGCTGTTAAAAATCTTAATGACGCTCTCCATCAGGCCGTTGTGGCGGCGGAGCAGGTGGGCACAGGGTCCGCTCAGGTCGCTTCATCCAGCCAGGCCCTGGCTGAAGGCTCCGCGGAGCAGGCAGCTTCTCTGGAAGAAACGTCATCTTCCCTGGAAGAAATGTCCTCTATGGTAAAACAAAATGCGGACAATGCCAATCAAGCGAATTCCCTCATGGAAGAATCGAGCCAGGTCATCAATCGGGCCAAAATTTCCATGGAAGAGCTTAATAGATCCATGGAAGAGATATCAGGGGCGAGCGCAGAAACACAGAAAATCATCAAAACAATTGATGAGGTCGCCTTCCAGACTAATCTTTTGGCTTTGAACGCGGCTGTTGAGGCTGCACGGGCCGGCGAGGCGGGCGCCGGGTTTGCCGTGGTGGCGGATGAGGTAAGGAACCTTGCCATGCGTGCGGCGGAAGCGGCTAAAAACACGGCGAATTTGATCGAAGGGACGGTCAAGAAAGTGGATGTCGGGTCAGATTTGGTTGTAAAAACCAATGAGGCCTTCAATGAAATCGTGACAAGTTCCGCCAAGGTTGGCGAACTGATCAACGAAATCGCCGCGGCCTCCAATGAACAGGCCCAGGGAATCGAGCAGATAAATCAGGCCATGACTGAGATAGATAAGGTCACCCAGGAGGGGGCTTCCAATGCCGAGGAAAGCGCTTCTGCCTCGGAAGAAATGAGCGGCCAGGCCCGTGAATTAAACAGGATGCTCACCACCTTCAGACTCAGCGGCAACGGGAGTAGCCTAAAACAACTGTCTTCCGAAACTCCGGAGCGGCGCCGGATTTCCATGGACAAAAACACAGCAGAATCCATAACGACTGAGGAAGACGACCCATCGGTGACCGTGGTTTCACCGGAGACTGTTATTCCCATGGACGAAGATGAGGTCGAAGACAGCAACTTTGAAGACTTCTAACCAGTGTTATACCCCCTATCCCCCTCATTCCATTCGTCTCATTAAGAATGGGATGAGGGGACCTTCAAAAAAAAGAAAACGAAAAGGAAAAAAAGATCATGGCATTTACGTACTTCTTCAGAGATCGTGCCACGCTTCACGCCATAAGGGATTATGCCATCCCGGAACTACGCTTGAACCACTATATGAATGTTTGGGATGCAGGCTGCGCCATGGGGCCGGAGCCTTATTCCCTGGCCATTATTTTCAAGGAAAGCTTAGGGTATTACGAATTTAAACGGCTGAAAATATATGCTACCGATCTTGATGAAGAAAGTCATCAGTTTGGAAAAATTATCGCGGCCGGTGTCTACCCTGAAGAGTCAGTTAAAAGAATACCCAAAGATATTTTTAAAAAATACTTTTCACCAAATAATAAACCCGGCCATTACAAGATAGCGGACGAGATCATGCAATGTGTTTCTTTTCAAAAACATGATTTACGTTCGCTTGAACCGGTCGGGAATAATTTCGGCCTGATCCTCTGTAAAAACGTACTGCTCCATCTTAATGAGTCGGAGCGCATTGACGTCATCAGGATGTTCCACAAGTCCCTCGCGCCAGGCGGTTTTTTCGTGAGCGAACAAACCCAGAAAATGCCTCAGCAAACAGCACATCTTTTTAAACCGGTTATGCAGAACGTGAAACTGTATCGCAAGGTTTAAATATACCATCACAATAAAAGCGTGACATGACCCAGGCAAGGTTCCCGGTTGTTTCGACGGGGGACATTTACTGCCTGCAGTCAGGCGGCTGTCCGGTTAAAAACTTCAAAGGCACTAGCCATGTCCCGCTTCAGGATGATACTTAAAGGATATAATTTGATTTTTTTGTGACACAAATTAAGGCAAAAAAGAAAATGGATGATAATCTGATCCTGAAATTGGACAATATCAGGCAGGGGGATCCAGGTTATTACTGGCTTAACATCGAACTGGGAAAGAGCAGGGTCGGTAAGGCCAGGATAAAAAAATATCGCGATAAAATTATCATCAAGAGCATTAATATTTTCCCGGAATATGAAAATCGGGGTATCGCCAGGCAGGTCGTAGAATCCTTTAAAGGCCTCGCTAAAGAAATCATAGCCGACAGGGTAAGAAGGCCTGCCAGGGGCTTCTGGGAGCACATGGAATTTTCAGACTGCAAAGATGGAAATTACCGGTGGGTATCCTGTCGAAAATAAACGCCCTTTTAAGCGCTGTCTGAGGCGAACCACCCGCGGCTTCTTTCCGGCCGCCTGTTTTTAAGTTCCTAAACGAAACATTTTAACGGCCGCTCAGCATTTCTTGATTGAGCGGTCCGCTTCCTTGCATCCGGCCTGAACGATCGCGCGCTAAATTTTTTTACATTGTTTGACATACTGACCGCTTCCCTTATATAATCCTGATCATTCTATCGTGTTTTCATGGCCGTTTTCTCCTTTTCTTCTTTTTGAGACTGATTATCTCAGGTCTTGTTTGATTTGGGGAGAGCAGCTTACGCAATTACTCTATGTCTTAAGAAAGGATTTAACATGGAAGATCAAGGCTTATCTGATGCTGTTTTAACCGAAGCCTACAAAAGAATGCATCGCTATACCTGAGCGGAAGCCGTATTGCAAGGTTTGCAAACAGTTTGGAACTTGCCTAAAGAAGGTTATTCCTGGGCTACTGCCGGTTATATGGGCGCTATCGCCTCAGGCAGGACCACATGCGGCTTGCTGATCGGGTCAAGTATTGCCATTGGCCTTAAATGCGGGCAAGGCAAGGAGGGAATTCCCGAAGTGAATGAAACTGAAAGGGATAAAGCGATAAGTTCTGTTAACTATATTTATCGGGAGTTTTTAAAAGAATTCGGCGATTCGGAATGCAAAAACTTGATTAAGTGTGATTTTTCCAATCCGGATGATTACAACCGGTACGTTCAAAATAAGGTCTGGAAAGAGACGTGCGATGTTTTTTTAAGTTTCATTATGCGCAAATGTGTTGAAATGAGCAATGCAGGTAAGTTATAACCGGCTGCATGTTGAAAGGCAGCCTGTTTTGAGATTCGAACCGGCCCGTGCTGGCAGCTTGACCAGGTACTCAGGTTTTATATAGCGGGAGGAAAAACACGGATGACCTATTCATCAATTATCTTTGAAGTAAAAGAGAAAAAGGCTTTCATAATTCTTAACCGCTCCGAGGCCTTAAATGCCATAAACAAACCCCTGAATCAGGATGTTTGCCACGCCCTGGATGAAGCGGAGCGGGATGAAAACGTTGAAGTTATTATCATCACCGGTGCTGGACGCGCCTTTTGCACCGGCTTGGACCTTAAGGATATTGAGAAAGAGAAAGGTTTGCCCAATCTCAGAATCTCCATGCTGGATAAAGTCCTGAGGATGCCTAAACCAACTATCGCCGCGGTGAACGGTTTTGCCATAACCGGAGGTTTTGAGTTGGCCCTGTCCTGCGATATCATCCTTGCTTCAGAAAAGGCCATGTTCGCCGATACTCACAGCCGGGTGGGTGTTCTGCCCGGCGGGGGCTTGAGCCAGTTGCTTCCGCGGCTTGTGGGCATTAAAAAGGCCAAAGAGCTTTCTTTTACCGGAAACTACATGAACGCTCAGGAGGCTCTCCAATTCGGACTCGTGAATAGAGTGGTGCCGCCGGCTGACTTGATCCCCGCGGCCCGGAAACTGGCGGATGATATAATCAGCGCCGACCAGGGAACCGTTCGCAAACTCAAAAGCCTTATCGACAGGGGAGAGGGAATGACGCTTGAAGACGCCCTCGCGCTGGAGCGTCATGAACATAAGATGCATTTAAAAACCAAGGCATTCGAAGATATGGGAAAGCGCCGCGTCAATATCCTTGAAAGAGGCAGGCGGCAGGCCAGGATACGCGAGTGACCTTACGCGGCTGGTTGAAATTTCCATTGTTCGCAACAACAGAATCGAGACCTCTTAAGAGTGAGTAATTTTATTGAAATGGCGGAAGGCGAAAATTTAACCCACAGGAATATTAATAATATTTCGAGGATTTAAATTTTAGCCTGACAATGAGTTCGGCCAAAGGACGAAGTTCGTAAGAGCTCTCGAATCAGCGAACAGGAGCTGACGGCTATTATGGACATCAAAGGAAAAGCAGCGATCGTCACAGGCGCAGGTACCGGGGTCGGCCGTGCTACCGGTCTCGCCCTGGCAAGAGAGGGATGTTCGGTTCTGGTGAATTACAGCCGTTCAAAGAGAGAGGCGGAAAAGACCGTTGCAGAAATTGAGGCCTTTGGCGTAAAAGCTCTGCCTTATCAGGCTGACGTGGCGGACGATACAGCTTGCCGGGCTATGGTCGATGCAGCGGTGAAGGCGTTTGGCCGCCTGGACATACTTGTAAATAACGCCGGAACAACCAGGTTCATCCGGCATCCTGATCTTGAGGAGGTCAAGGATGAGGACTGGGAAAGAATTTTTGCGGTCAACGTCAAAGGCGTGTTTCAGTGTTCGCGCGCGGCGCGCGGGTCGATCGAAGCCGCCGGCGAAGGCGAAATCGTGAATATAGCCAGTGTCGCCGGTATAGCAGGCACCGGAAGTTCCATCCCCTATTGCGCCTCGAAAGCGGCTGTCATCAATCTCACCATCACACTGGCCAGGGCCCTGGCCCCGAAGATTCGGGTCAACGCCGTGGCCCCGGGATTTATTAACGGACGGTGGCTTCGGCAAGGTCTCGGGGAAAACTACGAGACGGTAAAACAGGCGGTTGAAAAAATGTCTCCCCTGGGCCGGGTG
>CAZVRN010000156.1:4799-7672 GCA_964629485.1 uncultured Thermodesulfobacteriota bacterium
CGATGCCGTGTTGTCAATCATTGCTGGTTCTGATCTTGTGACAGGACAAACATTGGTCTGCGACGCCGGTATGCTCATTCGAGGGAGGGGATGACTCCCGGCTCCTCGTTTTTGGGTCAGGCAAACTCCAAAATAGCAGGTCAACTTTCGTCTGGGTGCGAAGCGTTTATAGGGGTATGAAGCGTTAAAGTGCGGAGGTTATTTGTATGTCCGATCATATAGAAAAAGTGGAAGACCTCAGCCAGGAGCAGACGGCGCGGCTGATTCTGGACATGTTCCATCGCATCGCAGTGCACCACGGACTCTGGTTCGCCGAAGTTGAGCGCCAGATGGGCATGGAAACAGCCCTGAAGATCATTCGCGAGACATTTAAAAGAAGCTTTGCAATCCAGATGTCCAGGATGGCTGAGAGCCTTGGTTTCGAAATGCATGGAGATTTGCCCCGGCCTTTGCTTGATTTGCCTAAAACGGCTCTCTTGTCCTTGATGGATAACGTGGCCAAGAACTGGCTGGCCAATGATGGGGTCTGGTTTCAGGCTGTGGAGTTTAACAGCGGTATGTTTGACGCCAAACGGACCAATGATTCCTGCTGGGTTCGCTTTTCACCATTTGAGGCCGATTCAATAAAAGAATTCCTGGGCCTCGGAAAGATGGCCGGACTTTCGGGATTAAAAAAAGCCTTGAATTTCCGGCTGTACGCTCGCATAAACAAGCAAAGCATTATTGAAGAGGGCCCTGACAGCCTGGTTTTCGAGATGAATGAGTGCCGGGTTCAGGCGGCCCGGAAAAGAAAAGGGTTGGCGGATTATCCCTGCAAGTCTGTGGGCATGGTCGAGTATCCATATTTTGCCAGAACCATTGATCCCAGGATCAAGACTGAATGTCTGGGCTGCCCCCCTGATGAGCATCCGAAGGAGTGGTACTGCGCCTGGCGTTTCACGCTTTCTGAAAGTGCTTAACAACTTCCCGCCGGGATCGGCATAAAGGAAAGAAATAATGAAGGATCGAAAAAACAGGAACCTTAAAAATGAAAATATCGGGTTTTCCCGAAGGGATTTCTTGAAGTTATCCAAAAATGTTGCCATAGGCGCCGGGGTGGCCGGTGCGCTGCCCGCGCTTATTTGGCTGGAAGACGGGGTGGCCGCTATTCCGGTTTCCGGAGGCTATCTTCTGGTTGACAGCAAGAAGTGCCAGGGATGCATGAGTTGTATGCTTGCCTGCTCCCTGGCCCATGAAGGCGTGGAGAGTCTTTCTTTGGCAAGAATCCAGGTGGTTAAAAACAGCTTTGAAAAATTTCCTGAAGATTTGAACCTGGGGCAATGCCGGCAGTGCGTGGAGCCCGCGTGCATGGAAGCCTGTCCGACCGGGGCCCTTCACGTGGATACCGAACATGGAAACATTAGAACGGTGAATGAGAAGGAGTGCATCGGCTGCCAGGAGTGTTACAACGCGTGCCCCTTTACACCGAAAAGGGCTCTTTATAACCCTGAAAAGGAAAAGGCCCTGAAATGCGATCTCTGTTCTTACACGCCGTTTTGGGAAGAGACCGGCGGACCCGGGGGAAAACAGGTTTGCGTCGAAATATGCCCGGTCAACGCGATAAAGTTTACGGACGCGGTTCCGGTGCAGAAAGGTGATAAAGGATATCAGGTGAATTTGAGGGGAAGAAGCTGGAGGCGGTTGGGATTTCCCGGAAGTTGAGATGCCGCTTTTGACTGAACCTGGGTGAGTTGTCTCGGCGAATATAAGAAAAATCGGAGGTTTCCAGTATGAATGGATATACCGGGAAGATATTAAGAGTTAATTTAACTAAAAAAGAAATCAGCGTCATCCCGACGAAAAAATATGAGCATTGGGTAGGTGGTCATGGAATAGGCTCGGCCATCTTCTTTGACCTGGTCAAAGACAAGACCATAGATGGATTTGATCCCGCAAATGTGGTTACCTTAATGACTTCGCCGTTATCCGGGACTTTGGCCCCTGGAGCCTCAGGAAGAACTGAGGTCCAGGGTATTGGAGTGCAGTCCTATCCTATCGGCTGGTTTACCCGAAGCAATTTTGGCGGAAGATTTTCATCCATGCTCAAGTTCGCCGGGTGGGATGGAATCGTGATTGAAGGAAAGGCGTCCGAGCCGGTTTGGATCGATATCAGGAACGATAACGTTAAAATAAGGGAATGCGCGGCTTTGTCATTATGGGGCAAAGACACCTGGGAGTGCCAGGAAACAATATGGGATTACGCGGCTGGCGGCGGGAAATACGGCGGCTGGGTTGATATAAGCGACAAGGATGAGCGAACTACGCAAAGACCGGCTGTCTTGGCTATCGGCCCCGCCGGTGAGAATATGAGCCGTTTAGCCTGTTTGATTCATGACGCTGGCAATGCCGCCGGTCAGGGAGGTTTTGGGGCCGTGTGGGGTTCAAAGAACCTGAAAGCCGTGAGCGTCATAGGGACGGGAAACATTAAGATCCATGATCCGAACGGCCTGTTGCAGACCCGCCTGTGGCAGAAGAAAAACTATGCCTTCGATCTTCATAATTTGAAAGTCAGGCACAGGTCTACTGATTTTCAGAGCCCTCCCATACCGGAGTTGCTTTGGCGCAGAGGAAGGCCGAATGTCGGTTATAGGCCCCAGGCTTGTATTGGATGCCATTCAGGGTGCCGGGCCATATTTGAAGATAAACTTGGCAATGAAGCATCATGTTTTGCGTCCGTCTTCTACTGGGATGCACAGTCTCTCGAAATCCAGCGGAAAGCGAGCGATTTGATCAATAAATACGGATTAAACGCTGTTGAAATGTGTTACGGCCTTTTGTATCTTTATCTCCTTAGCAAATATGATCTCCTTAAAACGAACGATATCCCGGCATGC
>CAZVRN010000157.1:0-7635 GCA_964629485.1 uncultured Thermodesulfobacteriota bacterium
CCCCGGAGGCCTTGAGCCGTGTTTTGGAATTGGCCGAAGGCAAGTCCGCCTTGGCGCTGGGCCCGGGCTTGTCCACCGAGCCTGGAGCGGTCGAGGTGGTTAGAGGTCTGGTCGAGCAATGTGAACTGCCTCTTATTATGGACGCTGACGGGCTGAATGCTTTGGCTGGCGCCACGGATTTACTGAAAAAGGCCAAACGTGAGATAGCTCTCACTCCGCATCCCGGTGAGATGTCCCGTTTGACCGGGAGGCCCGTTAGCGAGATACAATCAGATCGTTTAACAGTTGCCGCGGATTTTGCCCGGAACTACGGTGTCATTCTGGTCCTTAAAGGCTACCGCACCGTAATCAGCGCTCCGGACGGCAGGGCCTATCTGAACACCACCGGCGGCCCGCACATGGCCTCGGGAGGCATGGGAGATATTTTGACCGGCATTGTGGCCGGCCTGGTTTCTCAAGGGCTGACCGTCTTGGACGCCTGTCGCCTGGGTGTTTTTATGCACGGCCTGGCAGCGGACGAAGCCGCCGCGGCCAAGGGGCCGGTCGGTCTGTTGGCTTCGGATCTGCTGGCATGGCTGCCCGGGCTCTGGGCTAAATTTATCGCTTGACTGGAAGGAGCAGGCCTGGATATTGTAATATCTGGCCGGGGTTAAACTTGGAAGAAGTATTTTTTCTGAGTTCGCCGGAGGAAACCCGGCGGCTGGGTTTCCTGTTGGGAAAGCTTTTGAATTCCAATTCTCTGGTCGCCTTCATCGGAAACCTGGGTGCGGGTAAAACCTGCCTGATCCAGGGTTTAGCCAGGGGTCTCGGTGTTCCAGATGATTATGTCGTGACCAGTCCCAGCTTTACTCTGGCTAATGAGTATCCCGGTCGTGTTCCCCTTTTCCATCTGGATGTATACCGTCTTGATGGCGGTGACTTTTTGGAAACAGGGTTGGATGAATACTTTTTGCGCAAGGGAGTGGTCGCTCTGGAATGGGCTGATAAAGTAAAAGATATATTGCCCCAGCCTCATCTTGAGGTTGAACTTTCCCGGACTGAGTCCGGAGGCAGGCGGGCTGTTTTGCGAACTCAGGACGAAAGATATAAAACAATAATTAGAGACCTTAAAAATCAATGGAACTGAAGCAGGCAAAGGAATATTATGGCTTTAATTGTTCAAAAATTTGGCGGAACCTCGGTGGGCAGTCTTGATTTGATCCGCCAGGTGGCTGAGCGTGTTATTCGCACGAAAAAGGTTGAAGGACATCAGGTTGTCGTGGTTCTTTCGGCCATGTCCGGAGAAACCGATCGGCTGTTGGGCCTGGCTCATGAGATATCAAAAAAACCTGATCCAAGGGAACTGGACGTCCTGGTTTCAACCGGGGAGCAGGTTTCCGTGTCCCTTTTTTGCATGGCCGTGCGCGATCTTGGCATTAAGGCCCGTTCGCTTCTGGGGTTTCAGGCGAAAATTATAACCGATGATATTTACGGCCGGGCCAGGATTCATGACA
This sequence comes from uncultured Thermodesulfobacteriota bacterium, assembly GCA_964629485.1. Taxonomy (GTDB): domain Bacteria; phylum Desulfobacterota; class Desulfarculia; order Adiutricales; family JAFDHD01; genus JAFDHD01. The sequence continues at coordinate 1,494 of CAZVRN010000157.1, forward strand.
TTGACGTATCTCGAATTCGCGATCTGCTCGATAGAGGCTATCTTGTGGCCGTGGCCGGCTTTCAGGGCCTGGATGAACGCGGCAATATTACTACGCTCGGCCGCGGAGGCTCGGATACAACCGCTGTCGCCCTGGCCGCGGCGCTTAAGGCGGATGTCTGTGAGATTTACACCGATGTGAGTGGTGTATATACGACTGATCCCCGCATCTGTTCGGGTGCCAGGAAACTGGAAAAAGTATCTTACGAGGAGATGCTGGAGATGTCCAGTCTTGGAGCGAAAGTCCTTGAAATTCGCTCTGTCGAGTTTGCAATGAAGTTCGGCGTGCCGATTCACGTTCGACATTCCCAAACCGATGAACCAGGCACGTTAATCGTTAAGGAGGACCAGGATATGGAAAAAATGATCATCTCAGGCGTGGTCTATCATCGAAACGAGGCGCGTATCACCCTGACCAGGGTTCCTGACCGGCCGGGCATAGCCGCCGCCATCCTGACCCCCATTTCTGATGCAGGCATTGTGGTCGACATGATCATTCAGAATACCAGTATCGCCGGAGACAATACCACTGATTTTTCTTTTTCCGTGCCAAAAGGTGATTTTGAGAGAGCCATGTCCCTGGTCCGAGATGTGGCCCAGGAAATAGGGGCCGAGAAGGTCCTCGGAGATGATTCCATTACAAAAATCTCCCTGGTTGGGGTAGGAATGCGAAATCATGCCGGTGTGGCGACCAAAATGTTCGAAGCGCTGGCCAGGGAAGGCATCAATATTTTGATGATCAGTACATCTGAAATTAAAATTTCATGCGTTATTTCAGATAAATATACAGAACTTGCGGTGCGGGCCGTTCACTCCGCCTTTGGATTGGACAAAGAATAAATGAAAAGAATCGAGATATATGACACCACCTTGCGGGATGGAACCCAGGCCGAGGCTGTAACATTCACGCTCGAAGATAAAATTCGCATAGCCCAACGCCTGGACCGGTTTGGTGTGGATTATGTGGAAGGCGGGTGGCCCGGGTCTAATCCAAGGGATATGGCTTTTTTTAAAGAGATCAAGAAATATCCTTTAAAAACAACCAAAATCGCCGCCTTTGGCAGCACCCACAGCCCTAAGACCAGCCCGGAAAAGGACTCCAATTTAAAAGCCTTGATCAAAGCCAAAACCGGAGTGATAACCATTGTCGGGAAGTCCTGGGATGTGCATGTCAAAGACGCCCTCCGCATCAGCCTGAAACGGAACCTCGACATTATTGAACATTCGCTTCGTTTCCTTCGTCCAAAGGCTGAAGAACTCCTTTTTGATGCAGAGCATTTTTTTGACGGGTTCAAGCATAACCGCGAATACGCATTAAAAACCCTTCAGGCAGCGGTTGACGGCGGGGCGGATTGCCTGGTTTTGTGTGATACTAACGGCGGGACCCTGTCGAACGAGGTGTCGCAGATAGTCAAGGCGGTCCGAAAACAATACCCTGAAATTTCCTTGGGCGTTCACACCCATAATGACGCTGAACTGGCCGTGGCCAATTCCCTGGCGGCCGTTGAGGCGGGCGTCCTTCACGTTCAAGGTACTATTAATGGCCTGGGAGAACGCTGCGGCAACGCCAACCTTTGTTCCATCATTCCGGCCCTGGTGCTGAAGATGGGCTTCGATTGTCTGGTCGAGGGTGGCTTGTCCCAGTTGTACGAGGTCAGCCGCTTGGTCAGTGAATTGGCCAACATTCAGCCGAATAACTTTCAGCCTTATGTCGGTCGAAGCGCCTTTGCGCACAAGGGCGGCATTCATATCAGCGCCGTAAAGCGCAACCCGGAAACGTATGAGCATATCCCTCCGGCTTCAGTCGGGAACGTGCAGCGGATTCTTGTTTCCGACCTCTCGGGCAAGAGCACTATTTTACACAAGGCCAGGCAGTACGGTCTGGATATTAACTCCAAGGACCCGGTCGTCCTGCAAATAGTAAAGGAGCTTAAAGAACTGGAAAACCAGGGATTTCAATTCGACGGCGCTGAAGGGTCGTTTGAGTTGCTGATGAACCGGGCTTTAGGTACTCAGAAAAAATATTTCGAGTTACTGGGATTTAGGGTCATTTCCCAAAAAATGAAAGAAGAAGAACCCCCGCAGGCTGAAGCTACAATTATGGTTAAAGTCGGGGGGACGGTCGAGCACACCGCGGCTGTGGGCAACGGCCCGGTAAATGCGCTGGATAACGCCATTCGTAAAGCCCTGGAGAAATTTTATCCCGAGTTGTCCCGGATGCGGCTTGAAGATTACAAGGTTCGCGTTCTGCCGGCGCTTGGCCGTGGCACCGGCGCTAAGGTGCGCGTCCTGATCTCCTCCGGAGATCGGCATAAACAATGGGGGACAGTCGGTGTTTCCCATGATATTCTGGAGGCCAGCTGGCAGGCCTTGGTTGATAGTGTAAATTATAAACTTTACCAAGACGAAAAAAGAGGGAGTTAGCTTTTTCGACCGGGAAAGACAAAGAAACCAGGTCCGGGCGCTGCTGATACTAGCCCTGCTCCTGGTCTTGCTGGGTTGGACATTCAACTGCTGGGGGCCGCCTCGGTTGCGAGCGCTTCCCTTTGGGGAGAACGCTTGTTGGATAGAGGTGGTTGGCCCTGGCGTCTCAGCCAGGGTTTTGGTTTTTCCCCGTCCCCCTGCTTTTTACCAGGTACTCAAATCTGCCGGACTGGCCCCTGCCGCGAATACTTCACATGCATTTGTTGAGAACGGGACCCGGGTCTTAATACGGGAGCGAGGCGGGAACAAGACCGGGGTCGAGCTTAAGCCGATGAATGCGGCCACCGCATTAGGTCTCGGCCGGCGCGTGAATATCAACCGGCTGTCAGCTCAGGATTTGACACTCCTGCCAGGCATTGGACCAAAGACAGCCGGCCGCATTCTGGCTGCCCGTCAAAGGCGGGGTCCATTGAACGGGGTGGAAGACCTTTTAAGAATAAAGGGAATTGGACCTGAAAAAATTAAAAAGTTCGGATCATTCATTGTCTTCGCTGATTAGGCATGCCTAAGTTATGCTTGTTGGATGTAATTCGTTAAATAACCCAACCTTTTTACATTTGAGGAGGTGAAGATATGCTTGGAAGACTGACAGTTATACAGCATTTATTGCTCACCCAGACCGAGGTCGCTGGAGCGACCGGCGCTTTTACCCGCCTCATTAATGAACTTATAGTGGCGGCGAAACTGATCTCCAGGGAGGTGAACAAGGCTGGATTGGTGGACATCTTAGGCTATACGGGCCGGGAAAACGTCCAGGGAGAGGCGGTTCGCAAGCTTGACGATTTTGCCAACGACACCATTATTAACCGTCTTGAATCCTGCGGTGAGCTTTGCGCCATGTCTTCCGAGGAGGTCGCCGACGTCATTGAAATACCGCGCCGCTATCGGACGGGTAATTACGTCCTGATTTTCGATCCCTTGGACGGCAGTTCCAACATCGACGTCAACGTGAGCGTGGGCACTATTTTCTCCGTCCTGCATCGCGTTACAAAAACAGGCGATCAAGCTACCCTGGAAGATGTGCTGCAGCCGGGCTACAAACAGGTTGCCGCAGGCTACTTCGTTTACGGCTCTTCCACCATAATGGTCTTCTGCGCCGGAAATGGAGTGCATGGATTTACACTTGATCCTTCGCTGGGCGAATTTCTTTTATCGCATGAAAATATAAAAATCCCTGAACGCGGAAACACGTTTTCGATTAATGAAGGCAACTATAATTACTGGTCCAAGGAAATCCGACAGTATATCGATTACCTGAAGGACCCCGAAGCCGGCCATAAAGGCTATACCTCCCGCTATATCGGCTCACTCGTGGCTGATTTCCATCGGAATTTATTCCATGGCGGCATTTTCCTTTATCCGGCGGACAGCAAGGATCCGCGTAAACCGCATGGCAAGCTGAGGCTGATGTGTGAAGCAAACCCCTTGGCCTATATTGTTGAACACGCCGGCGGCTCGGCCACCACGGGTTTTCAGAGGATTATGGATATCGTGCCTGAGGAACTGCATCAGCGCGTGCCGCTGATTATTGGAAGCAAGGAAGAAGTCAGTATTTTCGAGGAATTTGTTCAGAATAAGAGATAATCATTTTGAGAGTTCTGGGCATAGAGACATCTTGTGACGAGACTGCGGCGGCTGTCGTGGAGGATGGCCGCCTGATTTTGTCCAGTGTGGTCCACACCCAGTTCGACCTCCATGGACGGTTCGGGGGAGTGGTCCCGGAGCTGGCTTCACGGCGGCATGTGGAGGTGATTCTGCCAACGGTCGAAGAAGCCTTGGATCAGGCCGGACTCGCCCTCAGCCAGATAGAAGGCCTGGCTGTGACCCAGGGACCGGGCCTGGTCGGGTCCTTGCTGGTCGGCCTCAACTTCGCCAAAGCCCTGTCCCTGGTAACAGGCCTTCCCCTGGTCGGGGTCAATCATCTTGAGGCCCACATCATTGCCGCCTTATTGACGGACGGTTTTTTGGATTTTCCTCTGGCGGCGCTGGTCGTGTCCGGAGGGCATACCAACCTGTACCTCGTGCGCGGACCCATGGAGTTTGAACTTTGCGGTCAGACCAGGGATGACGCCGCGGGAGAAGCATTTGATAAGGTTGCTAAATTATTAGGGCTTAATTACCCGGGGGGTGTTGCTATTGAAACTCGGGCGGCCTCTGGCGACGAGGCTCGCTTCAGCCTGCCTCGTCCCATGCTGGGACATGGCCTGGATTTTTCTTTTGCCGGCCTTAAAACAGCCGTCTTGAACCTTGTGGAACGTGAGTTTGGGGAACGAGAAATCGCTTCAAAGGACCTGGCGGACCTCGCCGCCTCATTTCAGGCCGCGGTCGTGGATGTTTTAACCGGAAAAACTTCGGCCTTGCTCAGCCAGGCTGAAGTGAAAGGGCTAATCCTGTCCGGCGGTGTTGCGGCCAACCAGCGGTTGCGGAAGGAGATGGCCGAGGTGGCCAGGCAGCATGACGTCCGTTTCATCCTGCCTCCAATTGAACTCTGCACGGACAATGGGGCCATGATAGCGGCGGCGGGCTACTACCACCTTGCCGCCGGTGAAAAAATGAGTTTGTCGGCTGATGCTTTTTCCCGGTCGCCGGTTCAGATGAAATTACTTAGGGGAAAAACGTGAGTTCTCCCCGTAAGCTCCTGGCGGAGCGGAAGCTTAGAGCCCAAAAAGGCCGCGGTCAGCATTTTCTCATGGACCCCGGCGTGATTCGGACCATTCTGGAAAAGACAAACCCGGACCCAAAGATTCCGGTTCTTGAGATAGGTCCGGGTCTGGGTGCGATGACCAGGCCGCTCCTCGAAAGAGGTTTCACCATTGTCGGAGTTGAGGTGGACCGCGGTCTTGTTCGTTACCTGGAGGAGGAAGTGCGGCTCCTGGCCCCGGATAGGCTGACCATCATTAGCGCCGATATCCTGGAAGTGAACCTGAAGGACTTGGCGGTCAAATTCGGCGGGCCGTTCTTTGTGCTCGGTAACCTGCCTTATCAGATATCGTCACCGCTTCTTTTTAAACTGCTGGCCGCGAAGTCGGCAGTGGCTGAGGCGGCGCTGATGTTTCAGCGCGAAATGGCGGACCGGCTGACAGCCGCACCAGGCACCAAAAATTATGGGCGGCTCAGCGTCATATTCGCTTACTTTGCACGCGTCACCCGCTTGCTGGACATTGGTACCACTGTCTTTTATCCCCGCCCAAAAGTCGGTTCAGCCCTGCTTAAAATTATTTTCAAAGATTTTCTTGATCCCCCTGTTTTTTCGGAGCGGCTTTTTACCGAAGTGGTTCGAGCCGGTTTCGCCATGAGGCGAAAAACCCTTAAAAATGCCCTGGTCTCGGTCTTTGACCCGGAACAAGTTGATCAGGCCTTGAGACTTTCCGGGATAGAACCGACCAGGAGAGCTGAAACCTTGAGCGTAGCCGAATTCGTTGCTTTGACCAACGCAATACAGGAGCAGGGAGATAACAATCAGGCCTAGGCGCGCTGTATGTTTGTTACGAGTGAGTAAAATGTTCGGTTTATGCGGCTGAAAACAGAATCTGCCATGAAATATGCCTGCCGTGAAGGGACAAAGGTTTCTTTAACTCGGATTGCTACAGGAACGGGGCTCCATAAGATGGCCTCCGCTT
>CAZVRN010000158.1:0-7631 GCA_964629485.1 uncultured Thermodesulfobacteriota bacterium
AGGGCGCGTCAGTAATACGCCGGGCCACGGGGCGAACAGTGCGTATGACCGCACGTTCGATATGAAAAATTTTTTCCATATACCATTGAATAATATCCGGGACTGCCAGTAATCTGGCGGTGTCTGCTGTTGGGGCGCAGTCTATAATCACCACATTGAAACGTTTATCATGTGCGTGTTCCATCACTGCAAGCAGTGAAAAAATTTCTTCAATGCCTGGAGGAATGGCCAGCTCATCGGCCACAACAGAGTTAAAGCCCCGACGTTTCAAAAACTGCATTAAGAATTCGTGAATGGAGCCCCAGTGATTACTTATCTGCTCGTTGACATTGATTTCCTGGGCCCACAGGTTGTGACGAACGGGAGTAGGTTCCGAGTCAACGGGAAGGTCAAATGAGTCAGAGAGGCTATGAGCCGCATCGGTGCTCATGATCAAAGTTCCAAGGCCCAACTCGGCGCATCGAATTGCTGTGGCAGCAGAGACAGAAGTTTTGCCCACGCCTCCCTTGCCTGTAAAAAGGATGATTCTAGCATCTGGCAGCGGTGAAGTTTTTTGGTTTTGCTTTTTCTTTCCCATGAAGTTAAATATACACCTTTGTACAGGGAAAGACAATATACATGATATGACAGGATAAATTCAGGATGAGTAATTTTATACTTATCCCTGCGGCTAGATGCAGGTTTAAAATTAACTTTTTAAAGTAACTGAAATATTTTTATAAGTGATTCAAAAGCTCAGCAGGTTTGTTGATGATTAATTTAGCACCATTTTCCCTCAGTTCTTCCGGAGTGCGGAATCCCCAGGAAACCCCCACTGGATACATCCCCGCGGCAACCGCGGTTTTCATATCTGTGTCTGTGTCACCGAGATAAAGAAAATATTCCGGCAAGACAGAAAGGCGGGTCGCTATGTTAAGAGCGGCGGTCGGGTCAGGCTTTTTGGGTACATCAGTCCTGGCGCCCTGAACGATATCAAATTTCTGTTTTGGAAAAAAATGAGAGACAACCTCTTTTGTGGATTTATCGGGTTTATTGGACAGAATTGCCAACTTCAGCCCATTTTTTTCCAAAGCTGTCAGGAGGTCGCTAATACCATCATAAGGTTTTGTTTTGTTGGCCCACCTCTTATTATATTCATCCCGGTATTGCTGCGCGCACCGCCTAATCAGCGTTTCTTGTCCCTGGTCTTCCGGCAAGGCGCGAGAAACCATTTTTTCTACACCATCGCCGACGAAATACTTATATGCTTCAAAAGCATGTGTTTTAAATCCCTCTTTCTGAAGCACCGTGTTCATGGAATCGGCAATATCTTCCAATGTGTTCAGTAGTGTTCCATCCAGGTCGAACATCACAGCTTTAAATCTCATTACGTTATCTTCCTTAGATAAATGAATTTTGGGTCATCTTGTAATCCCGGGCGTAATAACCTATACTAGAATAAACTTAGCCCGGGGAAGCCTGATGAGTCAACCTTCATATATAAAACTGTACAAAAACGGTCTTCTTGGAGAACGGATAAAAAAGGCCTGGGATATTCTTCATGAATGCAGGCTTTGTCCCCGGGAATGCGGTGTAGACCGTACGGCAGGAGAAACCGGGATATGTAAGACAGGCGTCAAGGCTTGTATTTCCAGTTTCAATCCGCACTTTGGCGAAGAAGACCCTCTTGTTGGTTCTCGGGGATCAGGTACTATTTTTTTTACACATTGTAACCTGTTGTGCCTTTTCTGTCAAAATTATGAGATCAGTCATCAAGGACACGGCCAGGAAGTTGAGCCAGAGGTTTTAGCCGGGCTGATGATCGATCTGGCGCGCATCGGCTGTCACAACATCAATTTTGTAACCCCCACTCATGTCGTGCCGCAGATTTTGGAGGCACTGCCTCTCGCGATCAGAGCAGGCCTGAACCTGCCTCTTGTTTATAATTCCGGCGGCTACGATTCGGTTGAGACCCTCAAACTTCTGGAAGGCGTATTTGATATTTATATGCCTGATTTCAAATTTTGGAACAATGAAGCAGCAAAGAAGTACTGCAATGTCAATGATTACCGGGAGAGAGCCTGCGAAGCGATTCTGGAAATGCATCGCCAGGTTGGTGATCTGGAGATAAACAGTTGTGGAGTGGCGACACGCGGGCTGCTGGTACGTCACCTGGTCATGCCGAATGATCTGGCCGATACCTCGGCAATATGTCATTTTTTGGCTCAAGAGATCTCTTCTCAAACATACGTGAACATCATGGGCCAATATCATCCCTGCGGCCGGGCGAGTGAGTATCCAGAACTTGCAAGGCCTCTTTCAGGATTAGAATTACGGCAGGCTCAGGAAATAGCCCGCAAGGCAGGTCTTAAACGACTCGATCAGCGCCGCCGGCCGTCCTTCGCCGTTGTTTAGCCTTTGAGAGAAAAACGGCATGTCCCACATTTTCGCTATCGGCGACATTCATGGCTGTTTCGATAAACTCAAAAACCTCATGGATAAAATCAACTGGGACCCGGCGGAAGATACCCTTGTTTTTATGGGTGACTATATTGACCGGGGACCGGAAAGCTATCAGGTAATCGAGTATCTCCTTGGCCTGAAAAAACAATCTGAGAATCTTGTCTTTCTTATGGGGAACCATGAGCAGCTCTTCCAGGAATATTTAGCCGGGAAATCCAAGCAGCTTTTTCTTTTCAATGGTGGTTTGAATACACTCGCCAGCTATCCTGAACAAGGCCGGAATATACCTGATGCGCATATTGAATTTCTCAGCTCGCTGCTGTTATATTACGAGACTGAAGAATATATTTTTGTGCACGCCGGGCTTCGTGAGGGAATCCCTTTGCATCAACAGAGCATTAAAGATCTTATCTGGATTAGAGAAGAATTTATTTTATCAGACTACGATTATGGGAAAAAAGTTGTCTTCGGCCATACCCCGTTTGACAAGCCTTTGGTTCAGGATAATAAAATCGGGATTGATACGGGAGCGGTTTATGGTGGGATGCTTACCTGCCTAGAGCTGCCAGAAGTTAATTTTTATTCGGTTTGAAAATAAAAAAAATTCCGGATGAAGACATTTTTAAAAAGAAAGATTTTGGTTTTAGAAATTAATGCTGATTGAGCTTGGAAAAATATTTGTTGTAATACCCGCATTCATCACAGGTATCATGGCAGTGAACTTTCAGATGACCCGTTTCCTGTCTCAGGATGTAACAACGCTGGGCTCGTGAGGCAAATACAACACAGTCGGCACATTGATGTCGGTGGCCCAGGTTGACAAAACCTTTGTGGTGATATTCCCAACAATAGACGAATCTTTTGCGACGTGTTAGCTCGTATTCTCTAATAATTTCAGGATCATAATTATTATCCTCCATAAAGCGCACCAGCTCCTTACGACTAATTCGCCTATGTCCACCCGGAGTGGTTGTCGCATCAAGGCGGCCTTTAATGATCCAGTTTCTCACGGTGACCCGTGTCACATTCAGCATAAGGGCAATGTCATGTGTGGTAAAATAATCTCCCATAGTTTTTCATGCTGCCTTCATAAATTTTTTGTTCTTACAGACTGTAATATAATTAAGTGACATAAGAAAAGTCAAGCTTTAGCCGAAAAAAGTACAAATATTTCCTCAAGTTTTCTTTTCTGTGGACAGTATTCTTTTTTCGCAATCAGTAAAACAATATATATTTTAGTATATTATAACAAATAGTTAAAGTGTTAAATAAATTTTCACGCTAGCTGAAAATATTCAACTCCAGCCCGTATACGCATATTTACCTTCCCTTCGGCTAATAGCGCCTGGAGAATCGTTCGGGTTTGGTACAAATCTATAAATAAATAGGCGCCTTTCGTTCGCTTGTCGCGCCGGCGAATCAGATCATAAGGAGTGAAGTCCGAACCTAATTTTCTGAGAAGGAGGGCCTGTTTTCTCTTAAGTGTCATTTTGGCTTTTAAAATAAGCCCTGTCCGGTTAGCCGGATATCCATGGCCTGGCAGCACTGTTTCCGCCTCAGCCGCGGTAAGCAGGGCAAGGCTTTTTTTTAGCTCTATCAGGCCATTAAAATAAGGCCCTCCCAATGCGTCCAAACTGAGGGTCGGCCGCGGGGTCCCCTCGGATAAAAGTGTATCGCCGGTAAAAATAACTTTTTGTTTTTTTTCAATAAAACAGACGCTGCCAGGTGAATGTCCGGGGGTATAAAGGACACTCAGATCATAATCTGCAACCGGTAGTTTTTGCTCATGCTTAAAAAACCGAAAACTGTTATGACGCATCCTATAATAGTTTTTTAACGAAGATTGAATAGTTTTTTTTAGATTATTTAAGGCTTCTTGATCAGCTCCGAGGCGTCTATAAATATCTGGAAGCATCGTGGTCAAAAAATGGGCATACCTGCCATTGAACCTGGATTTTTCGAGTTCGTGGACCCAGATTTTAGTTTGGTAATTTTGAGCGAGAAAAGCTGCGGCGCCCGCATGATCAATATGCCCGTGGGTTAAAAAGACATGTTCGATTTCGTGCGGCTGTATCCCTTCCGAGTTGAGAACTTCCCAAAGAGACTTGAGAGAGATACGATCATTCAACCCCGTGTCGATCAGAACAGGCGGGGGGCCGGTTAGGAGATAAGCATTGACAGTTCCGGGTTTGTATGGCAACGGCAGGCTCAGGCGAACAATGCCGTTACGCTTGAGGTCGGTCTCGGTAAAGGCCTGAACAGCAGCATGCTGAGCTGGCAGGCTCATTTTTAATACATCTCCATACGATCAGGTTTCGAAATGGTCTTGGCTGTTTTATTTACACTCCAGTACAAGAACCAGATTCCACCGATTATAAGCAGGATCCCGGCCAGGGCAGCTACCCAGAACCCTTTTTGTTGCGTGTAAGCCAAGCCCACTAGGAATGAATTCAGCCCCGCCCAGATAATGATCACAGCCACTAAAATAAAAAAAATACCTGCTGCCAGCATAAACCGGCGATTAGGATTTATTTTTTCTTTGATCAGGGGCATTGAAATTCAACCTGTTTGGAAACAACATCATAGCCCAACGCCCTGAGGAAGTCAAAAGATGAATAATATTCGAGCTTCATAATCGAGGCCAATCTTCCAGGCAAAGATGAAGCTCACGGGTTATCCGGGAAATACTTTCCCTTGACAGTTTGTCTGCTGTTTTGAATAATCTCAATCGTTGCTAAAAAAATGATTGCGTATTTTTGGGAAAGAATTCTGTGAATAGAAAGATTGAGGTATAAGAAATGGCGAAAGATGAAACATTTATCGGCAGGTTGGTTGAGAATGCAGAAGTTGTGAGTAGTGAAAAAAAGCCGGTTCGTAATGATGTGGCACAGCCGGGTCGGGAGATTGCAGTGCTTCGTTACTGGAAGATCAAGAAGGGCGGTTATGAGGAGTTCCGCCGTGTGAGCGAAGAAGGTGTATGGCCTTTTTTTGAAAAGATTGGGGCACGCATTGTCGGAATGTGGAAAGTGGTTCCCCCGCCTGACCAAGAGGAACTCAGCCCGGATTGGGATGAGGTTTATCTTTTAACGCGGTATGCCAGTGTTGACCATTGGAAGATGACGCGGGAAGCTTCTCGTCTTGGAGGCAACGGGCCTGATTGGGAGAAATGCCGGGACGCCCTGCGTGTTCGCTATTCTCTGGCGCTGGAAACTTCGGCTCGTTTTCTCGAAGGAGGCATATCTCCCGGCGGGCCTTACTATATGCCCGGACTGGACGAAAAATACTTGGAAAAATCATAATAGATACATTAACAAAATTTCTTAACCGCCAGTAGTTTTGTCTAAAGCACGGAAGGCAAAATTTAACCTGCGGTCATTATCAATATTGCGGAGAGTTAAATTTTCTTTTTCCGCGATTTAGGCCAAAACACTAATTTTGAGATAACTCCTCCTATTTACCGGATTGATTATCATTTCCAGGGTCTCGATAGACCTGGCAGCATACCACCCAGCCGGGCCATGGAATCCCTGATCTGACGTGCCCAGTTTTGTGAATATATATAATTCACCATAAGGGTTAATGATCCCTTTATCCCGGCAGGTGACCATGTCGCTCCAAAGTTAAGATTTCTTGGCGATAGAGTAGCGCCGTTTTTTAAATGAAAATTAGCGACAGGATCCAACGGCCTGCCATCTTTATCATTTTCTTCAGCCAGATAAGCGTAACCCAGCCGTTTAAGCGGTTTACTCAAACTTTTTACCAGTGTTTTATTTTCTGTCCACTGAGTATTGGAAAAAACAGCTAACAAGATTTCCGGGAAACTATCTTCCTCTTTGCCGCCTTGAGCGATGTGCTGTTGTTTCAATACATCTCGAACTTTTTTGTCAAAAACGTTCAGCAAGTTTTCCAGGGTCATGTTAAAATTTTCGGTTTTTCCCTGAAGAATTGGCCGGAGGAAGCGGGGCCAGAAGCCAGTCAGGGGGCTGAGTGTGCAAAAAGTTTTGATCTCCGGGGCTTCTTTCTTGAGATAATCCACCACTTGGAAAATCAGGACTTGACCCAGCCCCAATCCCGCAAGTCCGTTTTGGGTGTTGTTAATTGAGTAGAAAACCGCAGTATCTTTCTCTTCATCTTTCACTCCAAGTTTATCCCTTGGACCAATAATTTCTTCAATGGACCGGCTAATCCCTTTTGTTAAAGCCACCTCAATAAATACAATAGGTTCTTCAGGCATAGCCTGATGATAAAGTGCGAAACAGCGCCGATCCCGACCCAAACGCTGACCCATCTCCTCAAGGCTTGTCATGGGGTGAACCATATCTCCATTCTTAATGATTTCGATTTGGCGGAATGAGGAATTAAGGGTGATTTCCTCCAGGAAAAGAAATCCGCCTTGAAACCACGATTCAAAGAGATACTTTAAATCATACTCCAAAGGGCTTAATTCCGGGACGCCTTGACGGCGGGTCGTCAGAATATCAGCCCGAAGGTCCAGGAGGAACTTTAGCCCACCCGGCAGGCTGATAAAACCGCGAAACATTTTTAAGCGTGGACTTTCTATGCTTGATCGCAGTTCAATTAATACCTGTCGCCAGTGAAGCGGATCATTGAGTGCGGATGAAGCCCGTTCCAGCAAAGGACCAAGCTCATCCGGTTTCACTTCAAGCGTATTCAGAAGTCTATAAAAAAAGTCCTTTTTATCTTCAGCGGTTAGGTCTGAATAGCTATTTTTGATCTCTTGGAGCACGCTTCGTTTATCACCAGTAGAGGTCAATATCTTTTCTACTGCTCGTGTTATTTCTTTTAGACGAAATTTACTCGTTTCCGAAATATTTATGTCAGCCTGATCGTCGTTAGTTCCGACCTGGTTTTTTTTCGCCATACTCGGATCTCCTTATCAGTCGGTTTGATTGGTCATAATTGTAATTTTAAACAAGACTTTGTTCTTATTTAATCATTTTCATATTTAAAAATTAAGCTTTACTTGGGCTTTTCGTCAAGAAATATTATAAACAACAATAGATAAGATCTCTTAAAAATTTCATCCTTCAGCCGAATTCACTATCGCCTTCTACGATTTTAACAAAATTACTTGTTCCTGAGAGGTCTTTAGGTCTAGTTAAATAAGCACGTTTTCAGAAATTGAGGTCGTTTTGCCTGTTTATACAAATAAAAAGATTCAATAATTA
>CAZVRN010000159.1:0-7622 GCA_964629485.1 uncultured Thermodesulfobacteriota bacterium
CTCTCTTGTTTGTCAGGTGCCGTCCCAATGCTTCAAACAGGTGGCCGGTGGCAAAGGCCAGGCAGCTTCCATCTTCAATTAAGGAGGCCACGTTCGCGGCGACCTTGTCGATAACAGGGTCCAGCGGCCATCGGTCAAAGGTGATCGGCGGTTCCGTGGATTGAACCAGGTAATCGAATTCATCTACGTGAACAAAGGCGTCTCCCATGGTACGCGGAACGTGTTCATTGATTTCACCGACCCTGATTGTAGCCTTGTCCATGGCTTTTCTGGCCGTATCCACGGCCACGCCCAGGCTGGCGTACCCGGCTTCATCCGGAGGGGTAATCTGAACGAAGGCTACATCAATGGCAATATACCCGGATTCAATTAAGCCCGGTATGCGGGCTAAACTACAGGGAATCAAGTCCACCCTCCCCGCGGTGACTGCCTTGCTCGCCACCCATCCCGAATAAAATGTTTTCAGCCGGTACTTTTTGGGATAGCGTTCCTCCAGGCTCAGCGCATCCCCGAAGCTGATTAATTGAATCAGTTCCAGATCTCTGAGATTCGCCGCGTCTGAAACCAGAAGGCACTTGGTCAGGGTGCGGGGCTCAGCCATGCCTGTCCCTATGAAGATACTCATCCCCGGCTTGATTTTTTCAATCACCCTCTCGGGTGGAACTACTTTGCTTTTCCAGTCTGCCGACATCCTAGCCTCCCGTGTCAATCCTGGTTAACCGTATTTTACCATATGCTTCCCCGGATGGCCATGGATTAATTTTCCTCCAAAATACTACTGGCCGAGAATTGCTGATAAGAATTCGTTGACATAGATTTTTTTTCCTGTTAGGTTTATAATTCATATAAATCTTTAGGAAAGATGCGAAAATAACAATGAAAAGAACATATCAGCCCAGCAATATCAAGCGTAAACGAACCCATGGTTTTTTGGTCCGCATGAGAACCAAAGGGGGCCAGCAGGTCATAAAGCGTAGACGAGCCAAAGGCAGGAAGCGGCTTTCGGTTTAAAAAAAGGCTTTGCAAGGAATTAAATTTGTATGTTGTCTCTCCAGTAAGGGCCCTGAGCCCTTCCTTTAAATATGAGGCAATTTCGATTCAGGAAAAGCGAACGTTTGCTGAAACGGGGAGAGTTTCTGGCAGTCTCAAGGCATCCAAGCCGCCGAATCAGGACAGAACATTTTCTATTACTTGTCAAGCCGAACCAATTGCTTCAAACCCGCCTTGGAATAACGGTAAGCAAGAAAATTGGTTCAGCGGTGAAGCGAAACCGAACGAAGAGACGCATACGGGAATTTTTTCGCACCAACAAGCACCTCGTGCCTTCAGGGCTGGATCTGGTTGTTATCGCTAAGAGGGGTGCAGCTGATATTGACGCCGCTTCTTTTAAGCGTGAACAAAAGGAATTATTTAGGCAAATCCCTGTTTTTAACAATGATCAGCATGGTCCTTAAGAAGGCCTTTATTTATCTAATTAAGGCTTATCAGTATCTTATCTCTCCTTTGTTCCCGCAAAGCTGTCGTTTTCATCCAACCTGCTCTTGCTACGCTTGCGAGGCATTAGAAAAGTATGGACCTTTGAGGGGCCTCTGGTTGACCCTTCTCAGGATTCTTAAATGCCATCCCTTTCACCCGGGCGGATACGATCCCGTGCCTTGAGAAAAAGGCTGTCTTGATTTGCTGAATTCGATGATTTGTCAACGGAGCAATCAATGGAAAAAAGAGTATTACTGGCGTTTGCCCTTTCGATCGTTGTATTTGTTGCCTGGTCATATATTTTTGGACCTAAGCCTCAACAAAACCCCAAAACACCGGCCCCTGCGCAAGAAGGAGCCAAGCCCACCGCTGAAAAGGCCGCCCCGGTTTCACCGGAAACAAGAGAAGCCATGGCCCCGGCCCGGGTATCAAGTTCCGGCCGCACAGCGAATAATCTTGCTCCAGCCAGAAAAATAACTGTTAAAACAAACCTTTATACAGCCCAATTTACCGAGGACGGTGGTCGCCTTGTCAGTTTTACACTCAACAAATACAGGTCTACCGCAGCTCATGATTCACCGCCTAAAGAACTCGTCACTGTTAATTCGCCTCAAGATTACCCCCTGAAAACCTTTTTTCTTTCCGGCTCGGTGCCCGGGCTGGGGAACGCCCGTTTTTCAGCGGATAAGAAAACGATTCGCCTGGATGACCGCCGGCAGCAGGACCGGCTGGCCTTTACCCTGCGCGAAAAAAACGGCCTGGAAGTTACCAAGGTTTATACTTTTCACCAAAACTCTTACTTGATTGATATGGAGGTGATAATACGAAATTTTTCAGCTAAAACAATCGATGATAATTTGGTTCTGGAATTAACCAGCGGACCGTTTCAACGTAAACGGCGTTATTCGTTTGCCGGGCTGGGCATGCTTTTGGGCGATAAACTTCACGAAATAAAGATTCATAAGATCGACAAGGAAATGGCCAAGTTGAGACAGACAAACTATTCCCTGACCTGGGCGGGATATGAGGATCAGTATTTTCTGGCTGTCGTTTTGCCCGAGGAACAAGATAAAGTCAAGGTGAAAGCCAGCGCCCTGGATCAAAATGGTCTTCGCTTGGATTTGATTAACGCCCCGATCCGCCTGGCGCCTCAAACCGAAAAGACGTATCGCTATACCCTTTACTACGGCCCCAAGGATTATAACCTACTTAAATCCCTCAATAATCATCTGGATCGGTCGGTCTACCTCGGCTGGTTCGATATCCTGGCCAAGCCCATTCTTGTTTTCATGCTCTGGCTGCACAAATATGTCAAGAACTACGGAATCACGATCATCATTTTAACGATCATCATCAAGCTGATCTTTTGGCCGCTGACGCATAAGAGCCAAAAATCCATGAGGGAAATGCAAAAACTCCAACCCAGGATCGCGAAACTTCGCGAGAAGTATAAAAATGACAAGGCGGCCATGAACAGGGAAATGATGCAGATGTATCGCACCTATAAAATCAACCCCATGGGAGGCTGCCTGCCCATTGCCATTCAAATTCCGGTTTTTATTGCGCTCTATCGCATACTGGATTATTCGCTCGAATTGAGACATGCGCCTTTTTTCCTGTGGATTCAGGACCTTTCCGCGCCGGACCGGTTACTTCACTTTGCCTTTAAGCTTCCGTTTATGCAAGAACCTACCGGCATCCCGGTCCTGACAATACTGATGGGCGCAACCATGTTTCTCCAGCAAAAGGTTCAGCCCATGACCGGAGACCCGACGCAGGCGAAAATGATGATGCTCATGCCTTTGTTCTTTACTGTTATTTTTATCAACTTTCCTTCCGGGTTGGTGCTCTACTGGCTGGTCAACAACATCCTTTCAATCGGCCAGCAGCTCTATACGAACAAATTCGCAGCATAGTATACGGAGGCTGACATGCCCATAATCGAATTTGAAGGTAAAACCACTGAAGAGGCCATAGAAAAAGCCTGTAACCACTTACACCTGGCCAAAGACGAATTAAAATTTGAAATACTGTCTACCGGGACTTCCGGAATCTTCGGGCTTTTGACCGGCAGAAAAGCCCGGATCAAAGTCATGGTGGAAGAAATATTATCCGTCTCACCCAAAACCGAGGCGTCCTCCCCGAAAAAACCTGCTTCAAAGCCGGATCAGAAGCCGAAACAAGCCGCCCGAAAATCCCGGCCTCAAGCTAAAAAGGATTATGATAAAAAAAGGCGGCCCCCGGATTCCGCAAAGAATCCCCGCCTTGAAACAACTCCCGCGGCTGGCCAACCACTTCTCGTTCCGCCCACAAAGCCAGGTCCGGGGGAAGAGGTCTATGAGGGCCCCGAAGGCGAGGCCATGACGTTTGCCCGCGAAGTTCTCGAAGGTATCCTTGAGAGGATGCCTGTTGAGGCGAGTGTGAGTGTTTCTCGTATTAGTGACCGTATTATCTTGAATATACAGGGAGACAACAGCGGCTTGCTGATTGGCAAAAAGGGAGCCACCCTTGACGCCTTTCAGTTCCTGGTGAATAAAATAGTGAATCGGGCGAGACCGGACCGCAGCCATATTATCGTTGATATCGGAGATTATCGAAGCCGCAGGCATGATTCCCTGGTCAGTCTGGCCCAGCGCATGGCCAACAAGGCCCGCACTTCCGGGAGGCCGGTCAGTATCAACGCCCTTTCAGCTCATGACCGCCGCATTATCCACCTGGCCCTTAAAAACGAGCCGGACCTGGCCACGCGAAGTAAGGGCGAAGGCAGTTATAAGAGGATTGTGATCTCGCCGAACCGTTCTTCCAAGGCCCGGGCCCGCGGGGAAGACCTCCCGAGCGGCTCCGGCGGGGAAGCGGACAGGGGTTCCGCCGGGACCGGGGATCGGCAGATGAGCCTGAAAAGCGGCTTTGATTCCGGGGAAATTAAATAGCAGGCGGCCAAAGAATAGAAACAACAGGCAGCCGCCTCTTTTTTAACAAGGGGTTCCGCCGGGGAAGCCGGGGTTGCTTAAAGTTCCCATAAAAGGCTTCCAGACAATAATATGGAGCGGCTTCCTTCTTCATCAACCATCGCAGCGGTTTCTACGGCCGTCGGGCCGGGAGGCATCGCCATTATCCGCCTTTCCGGCCCGGACAGCCTGAAGATCGTTTCAAAAATATTCCGTTCCGCCAGGTCCGGGCGTCCGCTTGAGTCTCATAAGTTATACCTCGGAAAAATTGTTGACCCGCAGACAAACCGCGAGGTGGACCAGGTTCTCTGTTCTTACATGCGCGGGCCCAAAACCTATACCCGCGAGGACGTCGTGGAAATCAACGCCCACGGCGGGCCCGTGGTGGCGCGCCAAATACTGGACCTTGTCCTTGGAGCCGGAGCCCGCCTGGCTGAGCCCGGCGAATTCACCAAACGGGCCTTTATGGCCGGCCGGATTGACCTTTCCCAGGCAGAGGCCGTGGCCGAACTGGTCGCGGCGCGCAGTGAGGCTGAAGCCGCCCTGGCCCTGGCCCAGCTCACCGGGGGGCTCAGAGAGCAAGTCGAAGCCCTGGAGAAACCCCTTGTTGAGGTCCTGGCCCATGTCGAAGTCGCTCTGGATTTCCCGGACGAGGAGGCTGAAATCATTGAAGGAAGCGCTGCCGCTGAAAAACTGGCCCGGCAGGTCCTTGAGCCCCTGGACGGGCTTTTAAACGCCTATGAGTCCGGCCGTATATATCGTGAGGGGATTCAGGCGGCCATTGTCGGGCGGCCCAACGTGGGGAAGTCCAGCCTCTTGAACCGCCTGGCCGGGGATGAACGCGCCATCGTCACGCCTGTTCCGGGGACCACGCGGGACATTATTGAAGTGGAGACCCTTATTCAAGGCGTTCCCGTGACATTGGTCGACACGGCCGGGCTTGAAACAGCGGCCAGGGACGACGCAGAGGCCGAAGGACAACGGCGCGCTCAGGCCCGGCTGGCCACGGCCGACCTTGTTTTGCTTGTCCTGGACCGAAGCCTGCCTTTGACCGGGGAAGACCGGCGCATATTTTCACTGGCCGCCGGCGAAAACACCATTGCCGCGCTTAATAAAGCAGACCTTGAACCGGCCTTTACACTTGAGGAGGCCCGGGAGCTTCTGGGTTCGATCCCGGTCCTGTCTGTTTCGGCCAAGACCGGAAAGGGACTCCCTGACTTAAAGGCCCTGATTTTTGAAAAGGCCACGGCCGGCCGGACCAGCCCGGATCATGTTCCGCGCCTTGTCCCGAATCTGAGGCATAAACTGGCCCTTAAGCAGTCCCGTGAACCGCTCGCCCGGGCCATCGAAGGCTTGAACCGCGGCTTGGCCCCTGAACTGGTCGCCCTGGAAATACGGTCAGCCCTGGACAGCCTGGGCCTTATCACCGGCCGGACCACGCCGGATGAAATCCTGGACGAAATATTCGACAAGTTTTGCCTGGGGAAATAAGAGAGCGCCGGGTGCGCTTTTAGGAATGGTTCTTTCTGTCGCTTCAACTGAAAGGGCGAAGTTTTGGCCCGTTAATTCACGTTTAAAAAACAGGTTCCCCGGCCCAACCGGTTTAAAATAAACGGAAATAATTCATGACTCCCCGGAATGTTTCACGTGAAACGGAAAAAAACTGGCAAGCCATGCCCCTGGACGCCCTTCTGAACGAAGCGGCCAAAAGGCTGGGCTTTGCCCTGGAACCTGAACAGATCACTTCGCTTCTTTTTTACCTTTCCGAGCTTATGCGTTGGAATGAGAAGATCAACCTCGTCGGCCCGGCCACACCCGCCCATATCGTCATTCGCCACCTGGCGGACAGCCTCTCTTCCCTTCCCTTTTTGCCTTTTCGTTCGCTGCGGCTTCTGGACCTTGGCTCCGGCGGGGGATTTCCAGGGCTGCCTCTCAAAATCCTTCGCCCTGCCTGGAGTGTCAGCCTGGCTGAATCGAACCAAAAAAAAATTACCTTCCTCAAAGAGATGGCCCGGAAACTTTCCCTGAAGCGAGTTGACATCCTCCCGGTTCGGGTCGGCCAGCAGCCGGAAAACCCGCCGCTCAAAAGCTATGACCTGGTTACGGCCCGGGCCCTGGCCCCGCTGAGCGACCTGCTTCCCCTGGCCCGGCCTTATCTTTCTCCCGGCGGCACGATCCTGGCCTACAAGGGACCGCGCGCTTCCCGGGAGCTTAGGGACGCCGAAAAGACGCTCGCAGATCAGGGGCTCGAACTCGCCCGCCGGGAAACGTTTAACCTGCCTTTCCTCAATCACCGGCGCGTCCTCCTCTTTTTTAAAATTTCTTCCGCTTTTCACCAGGGCCCCTTAAAGCCCGCCCGGAAAGATTAAAAATGTTTCACGTGAAACAAGACCTCTTAAGATTGAACCTGACAATGACTTCGGCTGAAGGACGAAGTTCTTAAGAAGCCCTGAAACAAGTTTTTTCCTTTTCAAGCAGGTCCGGTTGTGTTACTATGGTCTTCAGCCCGGTTTTTAGTATAACTTGTTGAAATTAAAATAATTTATGAGCCAAATTATAACTATCGCCAACCAGAAGGGCGGCGTCGGCAAAACTACTACCGCCATCAACCTGGCCGCATGTCTGGCCGCCGCTGAAAAAAGGGTCCTCCTTGTCGATGCCGACCCCCAGGCAAACGCTACCAGCGGCCTGGGCATCGACCGGGAAAGCATCACCTATTCCCTCTATCATTTTCTGATTCAGGACCTTAAGCTGGACCAGGTGGCCCGGCCGACCGCGCTTCCCAAGCTCACCGTTATCCCGGCCAGCCAGGACCTGATCGGTGCGGAAGTCGAGCTGGTCAATCATCCCGGCCGCCAGAACTTTCTGGCCCGCAAGCTTCTGCCTCTGGATGGTGAGTTCGATTACCTGGTTATAGACTGCCCGCCCAGCCTCCAGCTCCTGACCATAAACGCCCTCTGCGCCGCCCGGGAACTGCTTATTCCTCTCCAATGCGAATATTACGCCCTCGAAGGGCTGTCCCAGCTCATCAGGACCTTTCGCCTCATCCGGCAAAGATACAACCCGAACCTGCGCATTCTGGGCGTCCTGCTGACCATGTTCGACACGCGCAACCGGCTTTCCCATCAGGTCGCCGGGGAGGTGCACAAGCATTTCCCCGGCCGGGTTTTCAAGACCATCATCCCCCGGAACGTGCGT
>CAZVRN010000160.1:0-1726 GCA_964629485.1 uncultured Thermodesulfobacteriota bacterium
CATGTCCAGGTCGCGGAAATGGTGCTCGAAAAAGCGAAACGCCCGGTCGAACACAAAAAAGATGTTATCATCTTGCTTGACAGCATTACCCGCTTGGCCCGGGCCTATAACGCCGTGGTCCCCCCCTCCGGGAAGATCCTGTCCGGCGGCGTTGATTCCAATGCCCTCCATCGCCCGAAACGATTTTTCGGCGCGGCGCGCAACATCGAGGAAGGCGGTTCTCTGACCATTATCGCCACGGCCCTGGTCGAAACCGGCAGCCGTATGGATGAGGTTATCTTCGAAGAGTTTAAAGGGACAGGCAACATGGAAGTTCATCTGGATCGCAAACTCGCGGACAGGCGAATATTCCCGGCCATAGACATCAACCGCTCTGGCACGCGAAAAGAGGAACTCCTCCTTGAGCCTGATGAACTCAATCGCGTTTGGGTCCTGCGCAAGGTTCTTTCCCCGTTGACCCCGATAGACAGTATGGATTTTCTGCTGGAAAAGATGCGAGGCACCAAAAATAATAAGGAGTTCCTGGAGTCCATGAACAGCTAGCCTTGGTATCATAAATAAAATCAAGCCCCTCTGCCCTCACGAAACAGCCAACCCTGTTTCCGGCAAGAACTGACCAAGCCTAATCATTTAAGCCTTCCGCTTAGCGTCTCGCCTGGACGGGCAGGCGCCTGGCCGGAAAAGGGGCGGCGCGTGCCCGGGATATAAACAGGTGAAATTGATTGAACCTGTGGCTAAAATATGTATAATTAAATACTCATTAAATAATGGAGGATGAGTAAAAATCATGAAAAAAGACATTCACCCGGAATTCAACATAATAAAAGCAAGTTGTGCCTGCGGCAATGAATTCGAAACCGGATCTACGGCTAAAAAAATTCGGGTTGAAATTTGTTCCGCCTGCCATCCATTTTTTACGGGCAAACAGAAACTGATAGATACCGCCGGTCGCGTGGAGCGTTTTCAGAAAAAGTATGCCGGCGTCATGAACAAGTACGACAAAAACAAGAAGAAGACCAGCCAACCCGGCTAACCTGACGCCTGACCGTTGACTTGAAGATTATTTACTCTGTTAAACCTGGTGAGAGATCTCCTGAATAAAGAGTTGCCTTGCGGGAACCGCACCGGGCAAAAGATTAACCGTAATAATGAAATGATTTCACCCAAAGGACAAAGTTCTTGAAAGGCCTCAATGAGCGGCTTTAAGGCTTCTTTAATGCATACGGGGGTTAATGTCGGCGGACAGGCTGTTCTGGAGGGAGTCATGATGCGTTCCCCCTCCGGCTTGGCTGTGGCCGTGCGCAAGGCCAACGGCGAGGTTGCCATCAAGGAAACCGTGTGGAAATCCTTCTCCGCGAAATTACCTTGGCTGTCTTTGCCGTTTATTAGAGGCAGCTTGGTTCTTATCGAGGCCCTGATTAACGGCCTTGACGCCCTGATGTTTTCCGCCAACCAGGCCCTGGATGACGAAGATGAGGAAGAAATGGGATTTTGGGTCATGGGCCTGACCATTGCGGCGGCCATTTGCCTGGGTTTGCTTTTCTTTGTGGTCGTGCCTCATTACCTGAGCCTGCTCATCGGCCGATTCGGCCCTGTGCATTATGGCGTTGCTTCCCTGGCCTTTCATGCCATTGACGGAATTTTCAAGCTCGTTTTTTTTATCAGCTATATATGGCTTATCTCGCAGGTCAAGGAAATCAGCCGGCTTTTTGAATATCACGGCGCA
>CAZVRN010000160.1:1736-7600 GCA_964629485.1 uncultured Thermodesulfobacteriota bacterium
GCGCAGAGCACAAATCTATTTATACTTACGAGGCGGGAGAGGACTTAACCGTGGAGAACGCCCGCACCCATACCACGCTGCACCCGCGGTGTGGCACCGCCTTTATCCTGGTCGTCCTCATGATCAGCATCCTCTTCTTCTCCATTGTTTTCCCGTTTATCAGCGCAGCAACCGGCCGGGAGGGGGGCGGATGGACACTCCAGCTCCTTTACGTGGGCCTTAAAATTCTCCTTATGTTTCCCATCGCCGGCCTGGCCTATGAATTAAATCGCTATGCCGGCAGACACATGGATTCAGCCCTGCTGAAAGCTGTAATTCTGCCCGGCCTCTGGGTTCAAAAGATGACAACCAGGGAACCGTCGGATGACCAGATCGAGATCGCGCTCATCGCCTTAAAACGGACGCTTTCCATTGAGACTGCCCAGAGCATTCCATAAGTGACAATGTTTGAAAACCTGAATCAAATAGAGCAAAAATTTAACCGTCTTGAAAACGAGCTTTCGCAGCCTGAAATCGTCAATGATTTAAGCCTGTACCAGAAAACCCTGCGCCAGCATGCCGAACTTTCCAAGATTGTACATGCTTACCGCCAGCTCAAGAAACTGAAGGCCGAAAGGGAGGAAACCCGGGAACTCCTCGGGGATTCTGACAGGGAAATCCGCGAAATGGCCGAAGCCGAAATGGCTCGATATGACAGCCTCATTGAGGCGGCCGAAAAAGAGCTTGAAACCCTCCTCCAGCCCAAGGACCCTAATGATGAAAAGAATGTGTTCCTTGAAATTAGGGCGGGCACTGGAGGCGAGGAAGCCGCCCTTTTCGCGGCCGATCTTTTCCGGATGTACTGCCGGTATGCCGAAAGGTTGAAATGGCGGGTGGAGGTCGTGAGCAGTCACCCGACCGGCTCGGGTGGTTTCAAGGAGATTATCGCCATGATCGAGGGGGACCAGGTCTACGGGCGCTTGAAGTATGAAAGCGGCGTTCATCGGGTCCAGCGCGTTCCCACGACTGAATCCCAGGGCCGTATCCATACCTCCGCCGTGACAGTGGCTGTTTTGCCGGAAGCCGAAGACGTTGAGGTGGAGATAAATCCGGAAGAAATCAAAGTTGATGTGTTTCGCTCCTCGGGCCCGGGCGGCCAGAGCGTGAACACCACGGATTCTGCGGTCAGGATAACCCACCTGCCCACCGGTCTTGTCGTAACCTGCCAGGATGAAAAATCCCAGCACAAAAACAAGGCCAAGGCCCTCAAGGTCCTGAAAGCCCGGCTTCTGGACATGAAGGTTCGAGAACAGCAGGATAAGATTTCTGAAAATCGTCGTAATCAGGTTGGCTCCGGCGATCGCAGCGAACGTATCCGGACCTACAATTTCCCCCAAGGCAGAATGACGGATCACCGGATCAACCTGACCATGTATCGCCTGGATTCAATCATGGAGGGCGATATCCAGGAAATCATTGATGCCCTGACAACCCACTACCAAACAGAAGCCTTGAAAACGCTTTGAATAAAAAAGTTCAAGCTGGCAGCCAAACTGAGCCCTGGACCGTCCTGCGTCTCATCAGGTGGACCACAAATTACCTGGCCGGAAAAGGCGTGGCCAGGGCCCGCCTTGACGCTGAACTGCTGCTGGCCGATTTACTGGGATTGACACGGGTCGAACTCTACCTCAATTATGACCGCCCGCTCCTGTCTCCTGAACTGGCGGGCTTCAGGGAACGCGTTCGGCGTCGGGCCATGTTTGAACCGGTGGCTTACATAATCGGGCGCAAGGAATTCTATTCCCTCGAACTTAAGGTCAACCCGCAGGTGCTTATTCCCAGACCGGAAACCGAGCTTTTGGTCGACCAGGCCCTTCAATTGGCTCAAGCCAGGCTGTCGGGCCCGGAAAAGGAGGTCGGCCCCCTGCGTATCGTTGACCTGGGCACGGGCTGCGGGGCTATTGTCATTGCCTTGGCCTGCAATCTGCCGCAGGCTGAGTTTTGGGCCTTGGACCTGTCCGAATCGGCCCTGGAAACGGCCGGGGTGAATGCCGCGGCCCATGGTTTGACAGAGCGGATTACTTTTATAAAAGGCGACCTTCTTTCTCCGCTTAAAGATCAGGCTGGTTTTTTTCACCTTATCGTGGCCAACCTGCCCTATGTGCCACGAAGCGCCTTCAATGATATGGACCCGGACGTGAAGGACTTTGAACCACGGCTGGCTTTGGACGGCGGTGAGGATGGACTGGACCTGATCGGCGAAGCGATCAAGCAGGCACATCCCCTGCTTCGGCCTCAAGGCGCGCTCCTGCTTGAAATTTGGCCCACTCACGCCCGGCGCATCACAGAAATGGGTGAATCGGGAGGCTATGATCAGGTCAGCGTGTTTAAAGATTTGTCCGGGCGCGACCGGGTGGCTGTCCTGGTGAAGAATAGGTCTGGAGGCTAGGTCTGTCATGGATAAAATTATTATCGAGGGTGGACATCGGCTTGAAGGCGAGGTGAACATTAGCGGGGCCAAGAACGCGGCCCTGCCCATTATGGCCTCAACCCTCCTGGCCGATGGCACCTGTGTGCTGGAAAACATTCCTGACTTGCGTGACATCCGCACCATAGCCAGCCTGCTGCGCAGGCTGGGCGCGGAAATTGAACTTTCCCCGGGTCGCGCTGAAATCAATACCGGCCGGGTCAATAACCTTATCGCCCCTTATGACCTGGTGAAAACCATGCGGGCCTCGGTCCTGGTTCTGGGTCCGCTTTTAACGCGCCACCACAGCGCGCAAGTCTCTCTGCCGGGCGGCTGCGCCATAGGAACCCGTCCGATCAACTTGCACCTTAAGGGCCTGGAAGCCATGGGCGCCGAGATTACCCTGGAACAGGGCTACGTCCGGGCCAAGGCCCGCGGCGGGCTCCGGGGAGCGGATATTCTACTTGACATGCCCACGGTTACCGGCACGGAGAATCTTCTCATGGCCGCGGTCTTGGCCAAAGGAACGACCATACTCAGAAATGCGGCCAGGGAACCCGAAGTTTCCGACCTGGCCCGCGTATTGACCGCCATGGGGGCTCATATTGAAGGGCTGGGCACAGACGTCCTCACGATTGAGGGAGTTCCATCTCTTGAGGCCGTCTCCTTCCGTGTCATGGCCGATCGCATCGAGGCCGGGACCTTTATGGTTGCCGCCGGTATTACCGGGGGCTGCCTTACGATCAAGCATGTGCCTGTGGACAGCCTGGCCGCCGTGGAAAAGAAGCTCGAACAGGCCGGCCTGAAATTCGAACATCCGGCTGAAGACGTGGTTGTTGTTACCGGACCTTCCAGGGTCAATTCCGCAGATATCAAGACCGAGCCTTATCCCGGTTTTCCCACGGATATGCAGGCCCAGTTCATGGCCTTGATGTGTTTGGCGAGCGGTATATCGGTTGTTACCGAAACTATTTTCGATAATCGTTTTATCCATGTCGGGGAACTCAAACGCATGGGCGCCAACATCAGGCTGAGCGGGAATACGGCTGTTGTCGAAGGAACCCGGACCCTTCTCGGCGCCCCGGTCATGGCCACCGATCTGCGCGCCAGTGCCTCTCTCGTCCTGGCCGGACTGGCTGCTGAAGGGCAGACCGAAATCGCCCGGGTTTACCATATTGACCGGGGTTATGAACGGATCGAGGAGAAACTTTCAGCCCTTGGCGCCCGCATCAGGCGCATCAAAGCTTAACCGCTGGCCCGGAAGCGATCCCCGGGCCAGGCTTTCAGCACGTCTCACCCTTAAGCTTTATTTAATCCCGGCAATGGCCTGGGCGATGTTGAAGCAGTAGTCACCGATTTTTTCCAGGTTATTCACCATATCGGTAAAAATCATTCCCGGATCAATAGTGCAGACACCGGTGCGAAGGCGGCTGAGGTATTTGGCGCGCATGGTTTCCCGTAAAATATCAATTTCATCTTCCAGGGCGCGGGCCTTTTCCATGACAGTGGTTTTGCCGTGGCTGTCTATGCTCTCCAGGATAAAGCAATAAAATTCCATGGCTTTTGATGACATCTCCTTGAAATCCTCCACCCCCTGGTCGGAAAAATACAAATCATTTTCAATCATTTCTTCGATTAACTCAGCGATATTTTCAATGGAGTCGCCGATGCGCTCTATGTTGTTGGTCATCCGCATCATGGAGGAAATTTGCTTTGATTCATCGAGCGTGCAGTCGCGTTGAGAAATTTGCACCAGGTAATCGGTGATCTGCCGCTGGAGGAAATCAAGGGCATCCTCCCGGTGCCTCCACTGGCCCAGTTCCTTTAATTTTCTTTCCTCCAGGGAGTTAATGACCCCTGCCATCATGGTCCTGGCTATTTCTCCCATGTTCTTGATTTCCTGTCTGGCCTGTTCAAGACCCACGGAAGGTATTTCAATGAAAACCGGGTCCAGGAATTTGGGCTTAAACAGGTCTATATCTTCTTCCCCCTTAGCGCCGGGCGTCAGCCATACGGCTGTCTTGAGCAACGCGTTGAAGAATATCAGGAAGAAAGAAGCATTGACCACGTTAAACATGGTATGGGCCACGGCTATATATCGCGCTATATTGGGCTGCTCGCCGTTTATAACCGCTTCCGACGGGCCTAATCCCAATAGGTGAGAGGTTACCCATTTGACCAGGAAGATGAACCCGGGGAACAAAATAACCATGTAGCTCACGCCGACAACATTAAACAGCGTGTGTGCCCGCGCTGTTTGGTGCGCCGTTCTGTCAGCGCCAATACTGGCCAGTTCGGCCGTGATAGTGGTGCCGATATTTTCTCCCAGCACCAGAGCCACTGCCCCGGGCAGGCCTATCAAACCCTCGGTGGCCAGGGTCATGGTCAGGCCGACCGTGGCGCTGGAGCTCTGAAGGATCATGGTTATAAGCGCTCCGACCATGACGCATAAAAGAATGCCCCAGATGGTTTCCGCCTGGAAGCGAGTGAAAAATGCAATAAATACCGGTGATTCTTTCAGAGGAGCGACCCCCATTTTCATGGTGGCCATCCCGTAAAATACCAGTCCAAACCCTAAAATAACGCCTCCGATTTCCGTTCTGCGGCGTTTTTTGGAAAAGAGTTTCATGGCCACGCCGATAGCGATTGCCGGGAGGGCGTATTCGGAAATTTTAAAGGCGATGAGCTGAGCTGTGACCGTGGTCCCGATATTGGCTCCCAAAACAACCCCCACGGCCTGGGCGAAGGTCAAAAGACGGGCGTTGACAAAGCCGACCAGCATAACCGCCGTAGCGCTTGAACTCTGGATGGCCCCTGTAATTACCGCCCCGGTCAGGCAGGCGATAAACCGGTTGGCTGAAACAGCGGCCAAAACGTTTCGAAGCCGGTCTCCGGCCACGTGCTGGAGGCTTTCGGACATCGTCTTCATGCCGTAAATGAAGAGACCCAGCCCGCCGATGGTGGGGAAAATAATATCTAAATAATTCATGAGCGCCTCCGTAGCATAAATGCCGCCGGGGACGTTCTAATGGTGAACTTATTGTATTCATTCGAATTTTTGCTATAAAAATATAAAAGAGCAAACACAGCTTAATCTACCTCTTCCCTTATCATAAAAAATCGTCCTCTCAGGGCAACTTTTCACGCAAATCAAAAATTGCTCGCTTGATCATATGCAGTAAGAAAAACTCTGAATCGTGCGCCCGGTCTTGTTACGGGCGGCAAAAGGTTGGGCAGGGTTATCGCCTCACATGAAAAGTTTTTGCTTTTGAAAAATAATCTTCACTCATTCTTGCACGAAGTTTTTATGCAGTGTAGAGTTAAATTGATTCTAAATCAAGTCTTGGGTGGTTAATTAGGTGTAATTTTTATTTGATGCACCTTTAAGCCGGGTATTTTAGAGGCCGCAAGGGAGGAA